>CAZEKU010000145.1:0-3441 GCA_964512935.1 uncultured Oscillospiraceae bacterium
CCTTTCGCTCCATATTGTGTTCAATAACACCATTTGCTGCGGAAAGGATATGTTGGGTTGAACGGTAGTTTTGTTCAAGGCGAACAACCTTAGCACCGCTGAACTGGTTTTCAAACGAAAGAATGTTTTCAATGGTTGCGCCACGGAATTTATATATTGACTGGTCATCATCACCTACTACGCAAAGGTTTTTATTCTTTGCCGCAAGCATTGAGACAAGCATATACTGTACATGGTTTGTATCCTGATATTCGTCCACCATTATATATTTCCAACGATCACGGTATTTTTCCAAAATGTCCGGGTTTGTTCTGAAAAGGCGAACCGTTTCACATAAAAGGTCGTCGAAATCCAATGCACCTGCATCATTAAGCTCTTTTTTATATGCAGCATATACCTTTGCAATAATGCTCATACGATAATCACCGGTTTTTTCAGCCTTATTTTGTACATCTTCGGGCATTTCAAGGCTTTCTTTTGCATGGCTTATGGAACTTAAAAGTGATTTCGGCTGAAACTGTTTTTCATCCATTGAAAGGGTTTTAAGACATTTTTTTATTACCTTTATGCTGTCATCGGTATCGTAGATTGTAAAGCTTTTAGGAAGTCCTATAGCCTCTGCATCTCTGCGCAGAATTCTTACGCACATACTGTGAAAGGTTGATGCGAAAACATCCTCCGCAACAGATCCGAGTTTTGCTGTAAGGCGGTTTTTAAGCTCATCTGCGGCTTTATTTGTGAAAGTTATCGTAAGAATATTCCACGGAAGGACTCCGCTTTCTATGAGTTTTGCGACCCTTGCTATAAGGACAGTTGTTTTACCGCTTCCCGCTCCCGCAAGAACAAGTAAGGGGCCATCTTTATGGCAAACTGCCTCCATTTGGCAGGGATTTAATGTATCGTATGAAAAAGCCATTGGTTTACCTCCGGTTATAATAGACTAATAATATATGATACTATAAATTTATGAATTTTTCAATAAATTTCGGTATCGTCGAGTTTAATATACCAAAAATGCCTCACCGCATTTTCGGTGAGGCATTTTTTACTTTTTATCCGTACTACTTTCTATAAGCTTTGCAACTATTGCTATTCTTCCGTTTTTGACGCTGAAATCACAGGTTGAAAGGGTTATGAGTTTATCGCCGTATTGAGCTTTTACATCGGTTTCATAAAGCGCAAGCTCCTTGCATTTTTTGATAAAAGCATCAAATTCGGCTTCACTTTCAGCTTTTACAAAATCGTTATATTCAAAGCAATCCTCAGAATATGCAATCGTTTTAAAAACAGCAACAATTTCATAAACACCATATTCCGAAAGCGTATCAAAATTTATGAGCTTATGTTCATTATAGAAATCCACATTTTCGTATTTACATAGATCCGAAAACATTGTGGTATTTTTCATATTGTGACCGTGTATCAGCAAATTATCGCTTTCTCCGATTACGCAATTCCACTGAATATAGGGCACACCGTAGTTGCTGTATTTTTTATCGAATGAATGTTTAAGATAAAAATCCGGGTCATTCGGTGTTTGCATAACGGGATAGTCTACATTTGTGTTTTCAATACATATCCATCCCACAAAATCGCTGTTTTGCTCATATGCACCGATATATTTATCATATGCCGAAACGCCTTCATCCTCAATTACCTCAAGATTAGGGTTTTCGCTGATTGAAATTTTTATATCATCAAAAGTTCTTTCGGCATGACCCATATCTTTAAGCTCTTTATAGAGCATAGAGCCCGAATAAATGAATACAAAAGCTGCTATCACTGCAGCAAATAACATCAGTTTTCGTTTCATAAAGCAGCTCCTTTCCCTTCATTAAGAATATTATAACCGCCGATTAAAATAAATACAAGATTCATATTCAATTTTATTATAACGCAGGAACATTTAAAAGTTCTTGCAAAACTTTTGCTTATATGTTATATTAAAGTGTAATATTATTAATTAACATGAGGTGATCACCATGAAAAGAACGGAGCTGAGGCTTGTTTTTGCTTCGCCGGAAGCTTTTGCCGAAGAGCCGATTAAAATTTGCGGCTGGCTTCGAACTTCCCGTAACTCCAAATCCATAGGCTTTATCGAACTTAACGATGGAACCTGTTTTACTAATATTCAGGTTGTTTATGAGGAGGATAAGGTCAATAATTTCAAGGAGATCAATAAACTCAATGTTGGCTCCGCCGTTTCCGTAACCGGCAATATAATTCTCACTCCCGATGCAAAACAGCCTTTTGAGATGCACGCTACCGAGATTGTTATCGAGGGTGAATCCACTCCGGATTATCCTCTTCAGAAAAAACGTCACAGCCTTGAATATCTCAGAACTATAGCACATCTTCGTCCCAGAACAAACACCTTCTCCGCTGCTTTCAGAGTTAGAAGTGCTGCTGCTTTTGCAATTCATCAGTTCTTTCAGAGCAGAGGTTTTGTATATGTTCATACCCCTCTTATCACAGGTTCAGACTGTGAAGGTGCGGGTGAAATGTTCCGTGTAACAACTCTCGATCCGTCAAATCCTCCGAGAAACGAGGACGGTACTGTTGATTTCAGCCAGGACTTCTTCGGAAAAGCAACCGGTCTTACCGTTTCCGGTCAGCTCGAGGGTGAAGCGATGGCAATGGCTTTCAGCAATATCTATACTTTTGGACCTACTTTCCGTGCTGAAAAATCATATACTCAGCGTCATGCAGCTGAATTTTGGATGATCGAGCCTGAAATTGCATTTGCAGACCTTTATGATGAAATGCAGCTTTCCGAAGATATGATAAAATATATCTTCCGCTATGTACTCGATAACTGCCCCCGTGAAATGAAATTCTTTAACGATTTTTACGACAAAGGCCTTATTGAGCGCCTTGAATCAATTTGCGATGCAGAGTTTGTGCGCCTTGATTACACTAAGGCAATTGAAATACTCACCGAGGTTAAAGATCGTTTTGAATATCCCGTATATTGGGGCTGCGATCTTCAGACCGAGCATGAGCGTTATCTTACCGAAGAAGTTTACAAAGCTCCTATCTTTGTAACTAACTATCCTAAAGAAATAAAAGCATTCTATATGCGTCAAAACGATGACGGAAAAACCGTTGCAGCTGCAGACCTTCTTGTACCCGGTGTAGGTGAAATTGTAGGCGGCAGTCAGAGAGAGGAACGACTTGATGTTCTTATCGACCGTATTAACGAGCTTGGTCTTAAAGAGGAAGATTACAGCTGGTATCTTGACCTTCGCCGTTACGGTGGCTGCAAACACGCAGGCTACGGTCTTGGATTTGAGCGCATTATCATGTACCTCACGGGAATTCAGAACATCCGTGATGTTCTTCCTTTCCCGAGAACAACCGGTTCCGCAGAATTCTAATATCAAACAAAGCCGAAAGGATATCCTTCCGGCTTTTTTGCAATATATAATTTTTTCGGCAAAC
>CAZEKU010000146.1:0-3394 GCA_964512935.1 uncultured Oscillospiraceae bacterium
CGGAAAAATAGGTCGATGCCGCAACAAAAGCCCGGACAAATGTCCGGGCTTTTTTACATTATATATTTAATTTTTCTTATGGCGTTTTATAATCGCAGAGATTGCAAACCCAATTAAACACATAATGAACATTGCTCCTGCGGAATAGGATAATATCAAATAAATAAGCCCATCCCATCCCTTAGCTAAAAAGGATGCTCCGAAAAGCACTATTGCTACGAGGGCAAGGATTATTGTAGGCAGAAGGCGAAGTATTTTACTTTTAACTTTAAAGCAGAGAAAAATTTGTAGCGGTAAAAGTAAGAATAATGAAAAAAGCAGAACTGCAGAGGTAATTTCTATATTTCCAAAGTGAATATCAAACATTACTAAAGCTCCTTTAAAATATTTCGCCTTTAGTATAGCAGATAAATCGGTGTAAGTAAAGAATACAAAATATAATATTGCACAAAAATACTACATTGGGTATAAATACACCATAAAACGAAAAACCGCTTGACAAAGCCGTTTTTTAAGCATATACTGTACATAGTAATTATAAAGGGGCAGATTTTATGTACGAAGATATTAAAAAGCTTGCCGAGGTTCTCGGTTTTGATGATTGCAAGGAAACCCCCGCAAGACTTGTTCCCTGCGACCCGAGCCTGCGCCGTTTTTGTGAGCAGAATATTTGTGGAATGTATCATCAAAGCTATATGTGTCCTCCCGCAGAGGGCAACGCCGCTACACTTATTGCGCAGCTCCACAATTTTAAGGATGTGCTTGTTTTTACAAAGGAGTACCCCTGCAAGGATATGACCGACAGAAATGAGTATATCGGAGTTCAGCTTATGCATGAGCGCAACAGTCAAACCCTTTGGAAGGCTATGCAGAAAATAGGTTACGATAAGAAAAATGCCCGTGTTTTAAGCGCAGGAGGCTGTCATCTTTGCAGCGAATGTGGAATTAAAACCGGTGAGCCTTGCAGACATCCTGATATCGCCTGTCCTTCGGTTAGCGGATACTGCATTGAGGTTGCAAAGCTTTCAAAAACCCTCGGAATAGATCCTATCGGAAACGGCGGAATTGTTTTCTATTGTTTTGTACTTGTAAAATAATAAAAAGGTGCTTCAATGAAGCACCTTTTTTTAACGCTTTTTTCTGAAAAGAGAGATTATTCCGGAGATAAGAGGAACTGCAAAAGTGAATACGAGCACCGTGAGCATTGAGTTTTTATCGAGAGGAACGGTTTTAAAAATCGGATTCAGAGATGGAATATAACCGGTGCTCAAAACAATTAGGGCGGAGGAAATTACCGCAAAAACCAGCTTTAGGTTATTGAAAAGCTTTATGGTAAAAAGGCTTCGGCTTTCACTTTTACATTCGAAAACATGAACAAGCTGCGTGAAAACAAGTGAAACAAAGGCTGCGGTGCGAGCGGAATTTATATCGGAGGTTGCTTTGAGCACAGTTGTGAACGCTCCGAGCACCGAAAGTCCAAGTAAAAATCCTCTTGTTATAATTGTGAGTCCAAGTCCGTTTGAGAAAACGGATTCATCCCGTTTTCTCGGTTTTTCAAGCATAACATCGTCCTGCGGAGGGTCAAATCCGAGGGCGATTGCGGGAATTCCGTCCGTAACAAGGTTCACCATCAAAATTTGCGTCGGAAGAAGCACAACGGGCATTCCCATGAGCATACCGAAAAACATTGTCACAACCTCACCGATATTGCAGGAAAGCAGATAGCGGATAAATTTGCGGATATTTCCGTAGATTATGCGGCCCTCTTGAATAACTGCCACAAGGGTTGAAAAATCGTCGTCTAAAAGGACAATTCCGGATGCCTCTCTTGTTACATCGGTTCCGTTTTTGCCCATTGAAACGCCGATATCGGCCTCTTTAACCGCAGGGGCATCGTTGACTCCGTCACCGGTCATCGCAACGACATTTCCGCTTTTTTTAAGCGCACGGACAATTTTAAGTTTGTGAGCAGGAGTTACCCTTGCAAAAACATTTCGGTGCTCACAGATTTTTGAAAACTCCTTTTCGGAGAGTTTATCAAGCTCATTTCCGGTTATAACCTCGGTTTTATCCTTTGCAAGGCAGAGTTTTTTTGCTATTGCAAAGGCGGTTTCGGGATGGTCGCCGGTTATCATAATTGTTCTAATGCCCGCCTTTTTACATTTGAGCACCGAACTTGCCGCATCTTTTCTCGGAGGATCAATCATCCCGAAAAGTCCGAGAAAGATGATGGAATTTTCGGTGATTTTTTTTGAATCCTGCCTTTTATAGCCTACGGCAATTACACGAAGTGCGCTTGCAGCCATTTTTGAAAGTTGATTTTTAATTAAATCCCTGTCGGATTGTGAAAGAGGCTGATGCTCATTGTTCACAAGCTTTTCGCTGCAAAGGGGCAAAAGCATATCGGGAGCACCCTTTATGAAGATGAAATTTTCGTGATCCTTTGATTTTACAGCGACGGACATAAGTTTTCGGTTTGAATCAAAGGGGATTTCATCTGTGCGGACATAGTTTTTGCTTTCAAGAAGCACGCTTTTTCCGAATTTGAGCACCGTTTTCATAAGCGCAGCCTCCGTCGGTTCACCGTCAACCTTTTGAGCATCAATGATTTCGGCATTGTTACAAAGACATACTCCTAAAAACGGAAGTTTGAGCAGGGTTTCGTTTTTTTGAAAATCATTTGGATATAAGGTAGCTCTGTTAGGAAGAAAAATTTCGGTTACGGTCATAGAATTTTCCGTAAGAGTTCCGGTTTTGTCGGAGCAAATTACATTTGCACAGCCGAGGGTTTCCACCGAATGGAGTTTTCTTATGAGAGCATTTCTTTTGAGCATACGGTTTACCGCAAGGCCGAGGGATATGGTGATTACTGCGGTTAGCCCTTCGGGAATTGCCGCAACCGAAAGTGAAAGTCCGGTTAGAAACATATCAAAGGCGGGTTCGCCACGCAAAATCCCCGTAATTGTAACGATAACGCAGATTATTAAACAGCCTGCGGCGATATATTTGCTTAAAACGGAGAGCTTTTGCTGTAAAGGGGTTTGCTCATTTTTACTCTCCTTGAGCATCGAGGCGATTTTTCCCATTTGAGTTTCCATTCCCGTTGCTGTAACAAGAAATTCTCCGTGACCCGAAGTCACGGAGGTGCCCATATAGACATTCGAAAAATCGGGATTTTCGCTTGCTGCTTTTTTTTCAATGGGAATGGATTCTCCGGTGAGCATGGATTCGTCCGCAGTCATGCTCAAAGCGCTCAGGAGTTTTCCGTCAGCAGGCACCTTGCAGCCTGCGCTGAGCAGCGCAATATCCCCCGGAACAATTTTTGATGTTGGAAGTTCGGTTTTTCTGCCATCTCGAAAAACATTTGCCTTTGGGGAGGCAAGCTCCTTTAAGT
>CAZEKU010000147.1:0-3341 GCA_964512935.1 uncultured Oscillospiraceae bacterium
CGAAAATCCAAAAGGCTGTGATTATATTCTCGATGACCCTAACACAATTATCAAAAAATTCAAATCCGCAGTTACCGACTCCGATATGGAAGTTGCATATCGTGAGGGTAAAGACGGTATCAATAACCTCATGACAATTTACGGTGCAGTAACCGGTTTTTCAATGGATTCTATCGAGCGTGATTTCAGCGGCCTCGGCTACGGTGATTTCAAAAAAGCAGTAGGCGAAGCAGTTGCGGAATCCCTTGCACCTGTTCGTGAGGATTATGCAAGATATGTTTCTGATAAGGCATATCTTGAAGAATGTTACCGCAAGGGTGCAGAGCAGGCTGAAAGAATTGCTCAGCGCACACTTGATAAAATGTACAAAAAAGTAGGCTTTGTTGCCAGATAAGGTGAAAATATGCGAATTTTATGCCTTGGTGATGTTGTAGGCACCATTGGAACAGAAGCTCTTCGCCGTCATATCTCAGCCCTTAAAAAGCGTTATTCACCCGATATGATAATAGTAAACGGCGAAAACGCAGGCGATAACAGCGGTATCACCGCAAGAAACTGCGATGCACTTTTTTCTCTCGGTGCAGATGCTATAACCGGTGGAAACCATTCTCTTCAAAACCGTGATATGTACGATATATATGAGCGTGGCTATGGAGCCTTGCGTCCCGCAAACCTCCACCCGAGTGCTCCCGGAAACGGAGTTTATGTTTATGAAAAAGGAAAATATCGCTGTGCTGTAATAAGCCTTATCGGAAATGTTTTTCTCGATTTTGCTTACGAAAGCCCTTTTATCGCCGCAGATAAAATCATAAAAGAGCTCAACATTAAGAATGTAGTAATAGATATTCACGCTGAAGCTACAAGTGAAAAAATCGCTCTCGGAAGATATGTTGACGGAAAAGCATCCCTTGTTTTCGGAACTCATACTCATGTTCCTACCGCCGATGAATGTATTCTTCCGGGCGGAACCGCATATATCACCGATATAGGAATGTGCGGACCTTCCGATTCGGTTTTAGGCGTTGTAACAAAATGCTCTACGGATTTTATGATAACCCATCTTCGTGGAAAAGGCATGGAAATTGCAAAAGGTCCCTGCAAAATACAGGGAATTTTCACCGAAACAGATGATTTAACAGGAAAGGCACTCTCCATCGAACGATTTGAGATAACAGACCCCGCAAAATGAAATTCTTAAAAATAATATCCTTTTTTCTTGCCGCAGTTTTTATTTTCGGAGGCTGCGAAGCGCAGACGGTAACTCCTCCCGTTACGGAAATACCGATTCCGTCGGAATCGGATGTTTCCAATTCCTTTGAGGAGCAGATATTCACCTTTCGTATTCCTTTTGATTACGAGGAGGGAATATCGCCTTATAAAGCTCTTTCGAAGCCTAACCGCTTTGTTTGTGAGCTTATATATCGCTCAATGGTCAGTTTAAAGGCAGATTACAGCTATGAGCTTGACCTTGTTTCAAAAATATATACCGAGGACAATATAAACTGGTATATATATTTAAACGAAGGTGAAACCTTTCCCGATGGAACGGAATTTACCGCATATGATCTTAAATATTCCACCCAGCTTGCAATGGAAGATGGAAGCTATTATGCAAAAAGTCTTGAGTATATAAGTTCGCTTAAGGTTGTGAATGCAACCTGTCTTTGCATAACGCTATATCACGCAAACAGATATTTCCCGAATCTTTTAACTTTTCCTATTATATCCTATGAAACAATAAACTCTCCGCTTTATTTTCCGGATATATATTATTTCAGCGAAGACGGAACAAAGCTTTTTTGCGATATATATTCCGCAGCTCAAGAAATTGAGCTTGTGCCTGCAGAGGATATGGATTTGCTCACCTATGAAATGAAAATGGGCAGATATGACTGCATTTATGTCACAGACCCTATGGATTCAGGCTCTGCTGCAAACGGAGGCACCCTCGGAATGCAAAGCAATCGTATGGTCTATCTCGGAATGAACAGCTATTATGCCTTCACATACTATTCCGATTTCAGAAGAGCGGTTTCCGCTGCTATTGATTATGATAGAATTGTCACCGATGTTTACAGACATTTTGCCTCCTCACCTAAAAAACTTTATAATCCCGATTTTTATGAAATGCAGTATGTTTCACAAAAAAGCCTTGATCTTATGTCCGCAAACCTGATTCTTGATGATCTCGGTTTTTCAAATCGAGATTCCGAGGGTTTTCGTACTAACAGGCGTGGAACAAGGGTTTCCCTGACCCTTATAGTTTGCAACGAGAGCAAGGTCAAGGTGACCCTTGCAAATGCAATAGCGGAAATGCTCAAGGATGCGGGAATTGAGGTCAAAGTATCTTCCCTTTCATACGATTCGTATATGAACGCATTGATAAACGGAAATTACGACCTTTACATTGCCGAAATGCGCCTTGGCGCAGATATGGATTTTACTAAAATACTTACGCCTTATCAGTATCAGTATTCCGATTTTGAATATATAAACTACGGTGTACCATCAAGCGAAAAACTTTATTACAGCTGGCTTGGATTTATGGGTGGAACTGTTACTCCGTCGGAATTCGCATCTGTTTTTGAGGATGTTATGCCTTTTGTTCCGCTTTGTTATACAAAAGGCTGTGCAATTTTCAACCGTGACCTGCCTTTTACACTTTTTGGAACGGATTTTAATATGTTTTATAATATTCTCGAATGGAAAATTGAATAATTATAAATTATTTTCCTGTTTTTACAAAATTTTCTTTTACATTCGGTATATTTTGTGTTATAATAGAACACTGGCGTAGGCTGTAATATTATGCCTATCAGTATATGAAAGTTATTTTTACATACGAAAAAACTTATACAAATAAACTTATTAGGAAAATTTAAGAGGAGTTGAGACTTTTGATAAATGGAAAGCAGCTTCGTGATGCTTTTATTTCCGGAGCAAATAACCTCTGCAACAGAAAAGCTGAGGTTGACGCACTTAATGTATTCCCTGTCCCTGACGGTGATACCGGAACAAATATGTCTATGACCATCGGAAACGGTGCTGCTGAGCTTGCAAAGCTCGGTGACGACGCAACCGTTGAGGAAGTAGCAAAGGTTGCCGCATCCGGTTTCCTTCGTGGTGCAAGAGGTAACTCCGGTGTTATACTTTCCCTTCTTTTCCGTGGTTTTTCCAAAGGAATGAAAGGCAAAGAGACTGCCACCGGTGCAGATATCGCCGCAGCATTCTCTCTCGGTGTTGAGGCTGCTTATAAAGCAGTTATGAAACCCACCGAGGGAACTATTCTTACTGTTTCTCGCTGTGCTGCCGAAAAAGCATCTGAAATTGTTAAATATGAC
>CAZEKU010000148.1:0-3248 GCA_964512935.1 uncultured Oscillospiraceae bacterium
TATGTCCTCACCATAATAATATTGCAAAATTTCATATGGTGTCATACCCTGATTTGCAAGGTCAACCGTTCCCCATTGAGAAAGTCCGCTACAGGTTACAGTTGTGCCATTGCAGTATTCTGTAAAATAGGGATTTTGGCTTTTGCTTTTTACTATATAGCGATTGAAAAGGTCATCAACTATCTCGCTTATATTTTCGAATATATTGCGGTTTTTTATAAATTTTTGGTCAAAACTTGTGGAAGATGTTATATCAAACGGATATCCTCTGCTTCTGTACCATTCGGTATACACTCTGTTGAGCGCAAATGTAACCTGAGCATATATATTCGCTCGCAGAGCATTTTCAGGCCAAGTAGGATAAATTTCGCTTGATGCCACATTTTTTATGTATTCCGGAAAGGAAACTGTTACATTTTCAGCGGTGGAATCCGGACTTCCGAGATGCACCGTTATAAATTCCGGCACCGCTACATAGGTTTTAACCATTTTGCATAGCACCTCCCGAAAGCTGTTCCGGTTTTGGAATAAAGTCTATTTTCAAAATTGAGACCTCGTTTGCGAAAACATCCACCGGGCGGCGGTTCACAGGTTCAAATCCCGACACCGCAGCGGTAACATAAAATGTTGAAAAAGGCTCTGCATTTCCCGGAACAAGCGATAGCTCTCTGCTGACTGTTTTTACGGATACTGCCTCGGTTCTTCCGCTTCTGTTTGTGGTTCTTACCGCAACAAGCTCCTGTCTTCCCTGAGGATCATCTATATCAAGTCTGTCTATCACCACATTTGCTTCTTCAATGGGAACAGCTCCTCTGGCTGTTGTGACTTCCACAATAATGCTTCCTATTCCATCAAAAGCAATTTGCTTTTTTGGTTCTTCGTTTTTTATCAAGGCAGTTTTGTTTTCGGATTCTATATTTTCGATCGGAACTGATTTTTGAAACACTTCGGCATTTACCGTTTCGGGATTCTTTCCGCTTTGTCTTTCCTCGAAAAGCTTTCGCATTTCCTGTTCATAGCGCTCTATCATACTGTTAAAATCGGAATATCTCTCGGTTGAAATATAAAACACCCTCTTTCTCCCTAAATTTTATGAGGAAGAGGGTGCATATATTCTAAATAAAAAATCCTTTCGTAAAAACGAAAGGATTTTTTTATATTATTTTTTTCCGAACAATGCCATAAGATCTTCGTCAAGGAAAGTTTCGGTTACGGGTGCGGTATCATCTTCACCGAATCCATTCATAAATGCCGGAATTGATGCGGAAGATTTTTTTGCACCGTTATCGTCAAAACCGGTTGCTATAACGGTTATGGACATTTCATCGCTCATGGTTTCATCAAAAGCAACACCGAAGATAAGGTTTACATCATCAGCGCAAGCTTCGCTTACCATTGTGGTAGCTTTATCAATATCATCAAGGCTTACATCCGGAGATGCAAGGATATTTACAATAGCTCTATGAGCACCGTCGATAGAAGTTTCCAAAAGCGGGCTGGAAATTGCAGCTTTAGTTGCTTTTTCAGCTTTATCTTCACCGGATGCACGACCTACACCCATATGTGCAACACCTGCATCACGCATAATTGTGCAAACATCGGCGAAGTCAAGGTTGATAAATCCTTCTATATTGATAAGGTCACTTATGCTCTGTACTCCGTGACGGAGAACGTCATCTGCCTGTGCAAAGGCATTCATAAGTGTAATTTTGGTTTCGGAAACTTCTTTGAGTCTTTCGTTGGGAATTACTATAAGGGCATCAACATGGTCACGTAGCGCAAGAATTCCGCTTTCTGCCTGTTCCATTCTGCGTTTTCCTTCAAAAGCAAAGGGTTTTGTTACAACACCGATTGTAAGAGCTCCCATTTCACGGGATACCTCTGCAACAATTGCAGCAGAACCGGTTCCGGTTCCACCACCCATACCTGCGGTAACAAATACCATTTGGGCACCTTTTAATGCTGCAAGTATTTCATCACGGCTTTCCTCACCTGCTCTTTGGCCTACATCGGGATTACCGCCTGCGCCACCGCCTTTACAGGTCTTTTCACCTATTACGGTTTTTACGGTTGCTTTAGATTTCATAAGTGCCTGTCTATCTGTGTTGAGAGAGATAAACTCCACACCCTGTACTTCGCTTACAACCATGTGGTTAACGGCATTTCCGCCGCCTCCGCCTACACCGACAACTTTTATATTTATAACGCGACCGGTTTCATTATCCATGTCAAAATTCATTTGCATATCTTACTATCCTCCGTTTTAACTTCCTCAAATGGATAGAATAATCCTATATACAATAGTATCAAACTTCTTCTCTTTTTTCAAGGTTTATATTATTATTTTTTATATTTATTTAAAGAATTTTATCGACAAAAAAGGTCGACGGAAAAATTTCCCGCCGACTTTTCCATTTTATTCCTCATCCTCGTCGGCATATCCCGTTCCGGAAACTCTTCCGAGCACATCCCAAGGTGAAACAGTCATCTCCTTAGTCATTATCTCACCCGGTACGGACGCATCTACAAGTTGATATCCTGTTTTGGAAAGGTTTTCGGTTATAACCTTATTTACAAACTGGAGCTTATATTCAAGCTCAAGCTCGTTTCCGAGTTCAACCCTTACCCTGTTGTTATATATCATAGTTATTTCAAGGGTATCGCTGAGATCGAGGAAATTATAATCCTCCATTTCAAGCTTACGCATTGCGTTTATAATTTTTTGCATAAGCTCGGAGCGTTTTATATCGTCTTCTGTATTTGTAACGGTGCTCAAACCTCTTACGGTGAGCATTCCATACGGTACTTCATCTAAACCTCGTTCAAGGACTTTTCCTCCTGCACTTACAAGAGTATAGCCGTCGGCCTCCTCTATTACTGAAAATGGCGTTGCCTCCTCAATAGTTATTGTTACGGCATTCGGAAAACTTCTTTTTACATCAACCTTTTCGATATAACTGTAAACCGTATAGAGCTTATCTTCTGCGTATGCTGTATCGACTTCAAAAAGGTTTTCACCTTTTTGGATGCCCGATGTTTTTACCAAATCAAGCTCTTCATAGAGGGTGTTTCCCACAATATTTATCCTATCGACATTGAAAAGCATTGTAAGGCATAGATAAACTGCTGCAGCAAAAATAAAAACGGACACGACAATTAAAAACGGCGTAATTTTACGGCGTTTTTTCGCCTTACGCTGCCTTTTTTTCGCATTATCCACAAACCTTTCTTCGGTTTGTTTTTTCTCC
>CAZEKU010000149.1:0-3228 GCA_964512935.1 uncultured Oscillospiraceae bacterium
ATTTTCCACCATTTCCTAACAAAAAGGCCCTTAGAACATGAAAAATTGGTTTTCACTCTCAAGGCCTTTTTATAATTTAATTCTTATAATTATACTTTTTTATTAAAAAATATCCTTATTCTTAATACAATAATTTACCGCAGAGGCTATTGTAAGGATGGTCATTATCCATACGCACAAATATATAATTGTACTTAAAAGGCCACCGTCGGCTGCGCCTGTTGCGCATTTAATAAGGATAAGTATTATAGATATATCCTGGAACACAGTTTTAAGCTTGCCCCAAATATCAGCAGCAATAACCTTGCCCTTTGAGGTTGCAAGCATTCTAACTCCGGTAACAATAAATTCCCTGGACATCACAACAATAGTTACTGCCGGATGGATAAGTCCCGCATATGTAAAACAGATAAATGCGGCCATCACCATAAGTTTATCCGCAAGAGGATCCATAAGTTTACCGAAATCCGTAACGATATTCTGTTTTCTTGCAATATATCCATCAAGCGCATCTGTTATTGATGCGAGAACAAAAAGTGTCAGAGTAACCCAATCGCTGATTCCGCCTGTAAGAAATGCTGCAGCAAAAAACGGGATCATAATTACCCTAAGCATGGTTAGAAAATTAGGCAGGTTCACAAATCGCCCTCCTTTATTCGACAATCTCTCCCAAAAGGTCATATTCGGAGGATTTTACGATTTTCACTTTAACAAAGTCTCCGATGCAATGCTTTTCGGGGCTTACAAAATAAACTATTCCGTCGATTTCGGGTGCATCCTGAGAGCTTCTTCCTTTAAATACCTTATTTTTATTATCATAGCCCTCGACAACAACATCCATAACTGTTCCGACTTTCTTTTTAAGAAGTGTAGCGGAAACAGTTGTTTGTATTTCCATAATTACCTCTGCTCGGCGCTGTTTAGTTTCCTCGTCAAGCTGATTCGGCATATCATAGGATTTTGTACCCTCCTCACGGGAATAGGCAAAGCATCCTAAACGGTCGAACTTTGCAGCTTTTACAAATTTGCAAAGTGCCTCAAAATCGTTATCACTTTCACCGGGGAAACCTGTGAGAAGTGTTGTACGCAAAGTTATTCCCGGAACTTTTTCACGCAGATGTTTTACCATTGCCAAAAGCTCCGCAGGGGTGCTCTGCTTTCTGTGCATTGCTTTAAGCACTTTTTGGCTGCAATGCTGAAGGGGAATATCAAGATATTTTACAATTTTATCCTCTGATGCCATTACATCAAGGAGTTCCTCGGTAACACGCTCCGGATATGCATAGAGTATTCTGACCCATCTGATACCGTCAATTTTGCAAATTTGACGAAGGAGCTCCGGAAGCATACGCTTTCCGTAAATATCCTCACCGTATCTTGTGGTATCCTGAGCAATAATGATAAATTCCTCTACACCTTTTTCGGCAAATGCCTTACATTCTTCAACAATATCCTCCATAGCTCTGCTGCGGTAGCGTCCTCGAATTGCAGGTATTGCACAATAGGAGCAGCGGTTATCACAGCCATCGGCAATTCTTATGTAAGCATAATAAGGATAGTTTACAAGTATACGCTTACCTTCCATTTCAAGATTTTCGGGTGCATAGAATTTGCGTACCTTTTGTCCTTCAAGTGCCTGTCTTATTGAAGCAGCTATTTCATCATTAGCACCTATTCCGAGTATTACATCAGCCTCTGGAATAAGCTCTGCCATTTCCTCACGGTAACGCTCTGCAAGGCAACCTGTAACTACAACAAGTTTTACATAACCCTGCTCTTTAAGCTGACAGCACTGAAGAATATTTTCAATGGATTCACGTTTAGCGCTTTCTATAAAACCGCAGGTATTTACAATTACAACATCACATTCGGCAGCGTTTTCTACAATCTCAAAGCCTTCTTTTTCAAGGGCGCCGAGCATAAGCTCCGCATCGACCTGATTTTTATTACAGCCGAGAGCTATCATACCGACTTTTACGGTTTCATTCGTTTCCATACAGTTCATCTGCTATTTCTTCCTTTACTTTATATATCGCATCTTTTATCATATCATATCCGTAGCCAAGACGGAAGAGTGAATTTACAAGTTTTTTGCAATTTTTTTCATCTGAAAGCTGATTTTTGTATTTTATCTCAAGTAAATGGGCAAGTCTTTCCTCCGAAGAACCTATTTCTTCCTCTGCCGCAAAAATCGCAGCCTCTGCGATATCATCATCTATCCCTTTCTTTGAAAGTTCAAGCATGAGCCTTTTATTTCCAAAAAACTTCATCTCCATAAGGTCATGAGCATATTGAAAAGCATATGCCTCATCGTCGATGAGGCCACCTTCCTCAAGCATATCCAAAACTTCATCAACAGTTTCTTCGCTTGCAAAAAATTTAAGTTTATCAAAAAGCTCCTTACGAGAATGAGCCCTGTACTCTAACAAGTTCAGGGCTTTCTCTTTAGTTTGTTCGGTTGTAAGCTTTGTTTTAGATTTATTCTTCGTCGTCCACATCTGCTTCTATATCAATTCCTGTGGGCGCAACATTGAGCACCTTTGATTTCTTTGCGGGTTTGGAAATATCGCTGAGCTTATCCATATTTTCACGAACCTTTGCTTCAATTTCTTCGCAAAGCGCAGTATTAGAACGGAGAAGCTCCTTAACATTATCGCGTCCCTGTCCGAGGCGTTCTCCATTATAGGAGAACCATGCACCGGATTTATCAACGATATCAAGTTTTACGGCAATATCGAGCAGCTCGCTCTCCTTGCTGATTCCCTGTCCGTACATTATATCAAATTCTGCCTCACGGAAAGGAGGTGCAACCTTATTTTTAACTACTTTTACCTTGGTATGGTTGCCTATTACCTCGCCGCCCTGTTTGATCTGTTCCTGTTTACGAACATCGAGTCTTACAGAGGAATAGAATTTAAGCGCACGACCGCCGGGAGTTACCTCCGGGTTTCCGTACATAACACCGACTTTTTCACGGAGCTGGTTTATGAAAACTGCAACGCAGTTTGTTTTACTTATAACGCCTGTGAGCTTTCTGAGTGCCTGAGACATAAGTCTTGCCTGAAGACCTACATGGGTATCACCCATAAGTCCCTCAATTTCAGCCTTAGGAACCATAGCGGCAACGGAGTCCACTACAATTACATCAATTGCACCAGAGCGCACAAGTGCTTCGGTAATTTCAAGAGCCTGCTCACCGCAATCCGGCTGTGAAATGTAAAGATTATC
>CAZEKU010000150.1:0-3223 GCA_964512935.1 uncultured Oscillospiraceae bacterium
ACAACAAAAAAGCACAGCTCGGTGATATCGTTGATATCCCCCTTGAAACCAAAGAGTTCGGCAGAATTGCCGCACAGACTGCAAAACATGTTATCAAACAGGGTATTCGTGAGGCTGAAAGAGGTCAGATTCTTAAAGAGTTCCAGAGCCGTGAGCATGAGATCATTACCGCAACTGTTGTAGGAACCGATCCCGTTCGTGGAAGTGTAACCCTTGAAATTGACCACAACGAAGCATTCCTTCTCAAATCCGAACAGATTCCCGGCGAGGTTTTCCGTGACGGTGAAAGAACTAAGGTTTATGTTGTCGAAGTAACCGCCTCCGAGCGTGGCCCTAAAGTTATGATTTCAAGAACCCATCCCGGTCTTGTAAAACGCCTCTTTGAAATTGAAGTACCTGAAATTTATGAGGGCACTGTTGAAATAAAAGCGGTTTCCCGTGAAGCAGGCTCCAGAACAAAGCTTGCTGTATACAGCAAGGATCCCGATGTTGATGCAGTAGGTGCTTGCATCGGTACAAGAGGTGCTCGTGTTGCTAAAATCGTTGATGAACTCGGCGGCGAAAAGATAGATGTTGTACAGTATTCCGAAGACCCTGCTGAATTTATTGCAGCAGCACTTTCTCCCGCAAAGGTGGTTTCCGTTGAAATTGATCCCGAAGGAAACAAATCCTGCAAAGTAAAAGTTCCGGATGAACAGCTTTCGCTTGCAATAGGCAATAAAGGACAGAATGCTCGTCTTGCAGCAAGACTTACAGGCTGGAAAATAGACATAAAACCCGAAAGCGGTTTTTGGGGAGAAGAAGAATAATCAACATACAAAATGAATTTTTCCGAAAGGAGGAAGCCTTTTTATGAAAAAAATACCGGAGAGAATGTGTACCGGATGCGGAGAAAAAAAGCCTAAGCGTGAGCTTATACGTGTTGTGAAAAGTCCGGAGGGAGTAATTTCTCTTGATAAAACAGGAAGAAGTCCCGGAAGGGGAGCATATGTCTGCCCTAATCCGGAATGCCTTAAAAAGGCACAAAAAACAAAGCGTATCGAACGAGTTTTCGAAACCTCTATTCCGGAAGAAGTTTATGATGCACTTGAAAAGGAGCTGAAAGCCGATGGCGAATGAAAAACTTTCGGGATTCCTCGGTCTTGCTAAAAAAGCCGGAAAGCTTGTTTTCGGATTTGATATGACCGTAGGTTCCATGCAGAAAGGAACGGCTGAGGCTGTGTTGATATCAAGCGATTGTTCCGAAAGAACTGCAAGAAATATTGAAAGAATTGCAAAGGAAACCGGAACGGAGCTTTTAGTTTTGCCCCTGACTATGGATGAGATAGGATATGCCGTTGCAAAGCGGGTAGGAGTACTTTCCGTTAGCGACAGCGGCTTTTCAAAAAAAATAAAAGAGCTGCTGGAAAGCGGTATTCAGAAAGCATGAACGAGTTTGGAGGAATTGCATAGATGATAGATAATATTAAATATAAAGCGGCAGATCTTGCAAAAGACCTTAAAGAACCTGTTAAAGATGTTCTTGATGTTTTAAGCGAGAAATTTCCGCCTAAAAAAGCACAGGCTGCCCTTACCGAGGAGGAGCTCAACTATGTTTTTGAGCACTATACCAAAAAGAATGAAGTGAGCAGCTTTGCACCTTATTTCGCAATGGCAGGTCAGCCTAAAACCGAAGAGGTGAAAGAAGAACCCAAGGCAAAAGCACCCGAAAAAGAGGAGAAACCTGCTAAAAAAGCGGTTTCTGAAACTAAAGAAGAAAAAGCAGTTGTAAAAGAGGAGAAGAAAACCGAAGTGAAAAATACTCCCAAAGCAGAGGAAAAGCCTATGCAGAAACAGGCTGAACATAAAGTCGGCGAAAATCGCCAAAATGACAGAAAAAACGATCAGCGTTCCGATCGTGCTCAAAGCGGTGATAAGAAATTCGGTGACCGTGCTCAGAATGGCGAGAAGAAATTCGGTGACCGTGCTCAGAATGGCGAGAAGAAATTCGGTGACCGCCCTCAAAACGGTGACAGAAAATTCGGCGACCGTCCTCAGAATGGTGATAAAAAATTCGGTGACCGTCCTCAGAATGGTGATAAAAAATTCGGCGACCGCCCTCAGAATGGTGACAGAAAATTCGGCGACCGTCCTCAGAATGGTGATAGAAAATTCGGTGACCGTCCTCAGAACGGTGACAGAAAATTTGGCGACAAACCCGGTTTCCAGAAAAATGACCGTTTCGGCGGTAACAATTTCGGATTTGACAAGGATAAAGAGGATAACACCCATCGCCATGAGCCTAAAAAGCCTGTTGAGCGTAAACCCCGCCCTGCAAACCAGCCTCCGGCAGAAAAACTTGCAGCAGGTGTTGCCCATGTCGATATGAGCGCAGTTTCCGTTGACCTTGATAAATATAATGATAAATACGAACAGATTGCACCCGCATCTTCCATGAGCGACAGCTATGTAAATAAGCAGAAACTCAATCAGAAGAGCAAACAGCAGGGTAAACCCAAAAAGAGCAAACATGAGCAGGAGCAGGAGAAACTTAAAAAGCTTGAAATGGAGCGTCAGCGCCGTCAGAAGCTTGAAATTACCCTTCCCGATGAAATCACTGTCGGTGACCTTGCTCTTAAACTTAAAGTAACCTCCTCCGAAATCATTAAACGCCTTATGCTTCAGGGCATGATGGTATCTGTAAACGAAGTTATCGACTACGATACCGCAGCACTTGTTGCAATGGATATCGGCGCAAAAGTTGAGCACGAGGTAGTTGTTACCATTGAGGACCGTCTTATCGACGACAGCGAGGACGATGCAGCAAACCTCATCACAAGAGACCCCGTTGTTTGCGTAATGGGCCATGTTGACCACGGTAAAACCTCAATTCTTGACTATATCAGAAGCGCACATGTTGCCTCCGGTGAGGCAGGCGGTATTACTCAGCACCTCGGTGCATATCGTGTTACCACCGAAAGCGGAAGCTCCATCACTTTCCTTGATACTCCCGGACACGAAGCATTTACCGCAATGCGTGCTCGTGGCGCACTTTGCACCGATATTGCAATTCTCGTAGTTGCAGCGGACGACGGTATCATGCCTCAGACCGTTGAGGCTATCAACCATGCAAAAGCAGCAGAAGTATCCATAATCGTTGCTATCAACAAAATTGATAAACCCACTGCAAACCCCGATAAAGTAAAACAGGGACTTACCGAATACGGTCTTATTCCCGAAGAAT
>CAZEKU010000151.1:0-3213 GCA_964512935.1 uncultured Oscillospiraceae bacterium
AGAACCCGGCTTATTTTTCGGTCACGCAAAAGGACTTTTCGGATTTTCCGAAAAGTCCTTTTATATTTCACATTTTGTTAAAATTTTTCATAAAATATGCTCATATTTTAAGATTATACTGTAACCACAGCAACAGAAAAAGTCGAAAAATTTTCATCGCTTTCCCCTCTTTTCTTTTAACCACAAAAAACAAGGCTCTCCTTTTGGAGAGCCTTGTTTTTCTTTGCAAAATTTCAAAATTCACCGGGGTGGTTTTTGCGCCACTGAAGATAGCTGTCGAGAATTATGACAGCAGCAACGGCATCAATTACAGCCTTACGCTTTTTTCCGCGGGTATCTGTTTCATTAAGAAAACCTGTTGCGGAAACGGTTGTTTGGCGTTCATCCCACATTCTTACAGGCACGCTTACCTTTTCCGAAAGCTTTGATGCAAATTCACGACAAAGCTCAGCCCTCGGGCCTTCGGAGCCGTTCATATTTAGCGGAAGTCCGACAATAATTGCCTCCGCTTTATTTTCAATTGCAGCTGCTGCGGTTTTTTCTATGGCGTGCTCAAAGCGTTTTTCATGGATAACGGTTATGGGCGATGCTAAAAATTCCGTTTTATCGCACATCGCGATACCTGTTCTTGCATCACCGAAATCGACGGACATTATTTTCATTATTTAGTACCGAAAATTCTGTCGCCTGCGTCACCGAGTCCGGGAACGATATAGTTTGCTTCGTTGAGGTGGTCATCAAGTGCTGCACAGTAAATCTGTACATCGGGATGTGCAACATTAAGTCTTTCAAGACCTTCGGGTGCTGCAATTATGCAGAGGAAGCTGATGTTTTTTACACCGCGCTTTTTAAGCTGAGAAATAGCGTCGATTGCACTTCCGCCTGTTGCAAGCATAGGGTCAACAAGGAATACTCTGCATTCTGCGATATCTACGGGAAGTTTGCAGAAATATTCTACCGGTTCTAAAGTTTCTTCATTTCTGTAAAGACCGATATGGCCTACTCTTGCGCTGGGAATAAGGCGCTGAACACCATCAACCATTCCAAGTCCTGCACGAAGAATCGGAACGATTACGGGAGCTTTTCCTTTGAGCTGTTTTGCAGTGCAGGTGCACATAGGTGTTTCAATCTCTACGGGCTCAAGTTCAAGATCACGGGTAGCTTCATAGCAAAGAAGGTTACCTATTTCGCTGATGAGCTCACGGAAATCCTTTGTTCCGGTAGAGGTTCTTCTGAGAATTGAAAGTTTGTGCTGAACAAGCGGGTGGTCAAGAATGAAAGGTTTTTTCATGATATACGGTTCCCCCTTAAAAAATATGTCGTAAAAATTATCGTAATCGAATTTCGATATAACGGGCATTTTATTCTTCCTCGAAAGCGGTTATCATATCGACACGCTTTTGATGGCGTCCGCCTTCAAACTCTGTGGAAAGGAAGATATCGGCAAGCTGAAGAGCAACTCCCGCTCCGATAGTTCTTGCACCCATGCAAAGAACATTTGAATCATTATGCTTTCTGGTAAATTCAGCAGAGAAATGGTCTCCGCAGCAGGCTGCACGGATACCTTTGAATTTGTTTGCGCAGATGCTCATACCGATTCCCGTTCCGCAAATAAGTATGCCTTTTTCACATTCGCCTGACTGTACAGCCTTGCATACCTTTTCGGCATAGATGGGGTAATCGCAGGAATCTGTGCTGTAAGTACCGAAATCTTTATATTCGATACCCTTTTCATCGAGATGTTTTTTCAGCTCCTCTTTATAGAGGTAGCCGCCGTGATCGGAGCCAAGTGCGATCATAATTTACCCTCTTTCTGAAGTTTTTCTCTTTCTGCCTGAGCAAGTTGGAGATAGTTCGGAACAAGCTCTCCTGCTTTGACTGTTTCACCTTTTTCAAAGAGCTTTTGTGCAACAGCACAGGTTCCGAAAGCATGTCCGAGTTTAAGCTGTGACGGTGCCTCTTTAACAAATTCGTCTCCGAATTTTTTCATATAAAGCTCTGCTCCATCACCTACGAGCCAAACTTTTTCACCTGTTTCGGAGACGATTTTTTTAATATCGTCAAAAAGAACATCGGTGGAAACAGCTCTGTCCTCGCAAAGGCGGATTATATTGTTTCCGTCGTTTTTAAAAAACGCGGTATAAACCCGATTACATCTTGCATCCATTGCAGCGCATATCACGCCCTCGGAGCTTTGCATACTATATGCAAGTGCCTCAAGAGTTGACACTCCTGCACATGGTTTATTAAGACTCATTCCGAGTGCCTTTACTGCGGCAATTCCTATGCGAAGTCCCGTAAATGAACCCGGTCCGCAGTTTACCGCAAAAACATCTATATCATTCGGAGTTATTCTTGCCGCATCAAGTACAGCTTTTGCCATAGGCAAAACCGTTTCGCTGTGAGTAAAACCGCTGTCGAGATAGAACTCGGAAATAAGCTTTCCGTTTTCCGAAAGTGCAACAGAGGCAACCTTTGCGGATGTATCAAATCCAAGTATTCTCAATGATTTTCGCTCCTTTCAACGGTTATTGCTCTTTCGGTATCTCCGATACGCTCTATTTCAACGGTAATTATATTTTCATCACCGATAAAATCAATTATATTTTCGCTCCATTCTATAACAAGGACCGCTCCCGAATCGAGATAATCGAAAAATCCTGTGGAATAAAGGTCATCGAATGTATCTATGCGGTACATATCAAAATGGCAAACCGGAATTTTTGCACGGTAGCAATGCACCAGTGCAAATGTCGGACTTGATACATCGTCACGGCACTCAAGTGCTTCGCACATATATCTTGTGAAAGTTGTTTTTCCGACACCAAGTCCGCCTTTAAATGCAACTATATCGCCGGGTTTTAATGTTTCTGCAAATTTCTTTGCGAAAGCGGCGGTTTCCGCCTCGCTTTTCACTGTAATTTTTTCCAAAACCGCCCCTCCTTTTTCGCAATTCTCTAACATCATATAATACTATATTTTGAGTTTTTTCGCAACTAAAACCTAAAGGATTTTGTAATTTTTATAAAGGTATAACTAAACCTAAAATTTTTTAGCAGCTGAAATTCTTCGAAAACATTGATTTTCAAAGAATTTCTCAATTCAAAAAATTATCTTGTCGAAAAATTTTCTGAGCTTAAATGTGAAAAAACATAGGGAAAATGGCCAAAATGTTCAAATTGCACAAAAAATAAGGCATAAAATCTAAACATC
>CAZEKU010000152.1:0-3196 GCA_964512935.1 uncultured Oscillospiraceae bacterium
TCCTATCCTTGCTCTCGTTCTTAACCCCATCGTTGGACCTATCTACGAGATCGTTGGTGCAGACGCATCAATGTTCGCAACTACCCTTCTCGCTTGCGACATGGGTGGTTATCCTCTCGCAATGTCCATGGCTGCTAATGAAGCAGTTGGTAACTATGCAGGTCTTATCCTCGGTACCATGATGGGCCCGACCATCGTATTCACCATCCCGGTTGCGCTTGGTATCATCGATCCTGAAGATCGTTCTTACCTCGGTGCAGGTACTCTTGTTGGTGTTGTTACCATCCCTGTAGGATGCATCGTTGGTGGTTTCGTAATGAACGCAATGACTTCTTACAAACTCAGCGTTGGCGACATTCTTCTCAACATGATCCCTGTTGTTATCATTGCTCTTGCAATCGCTGCAGGTCTCTGGTTCGCTCCTTCCGCAATGATGAAAGGTTTCGATAAATTCGGTACCGGTGTTACCATCTTCATCACCGCTGTAACCGCTATCGCTATCTTTGAGTACAACACTGGTATCATCTTCCCTCTCTTCAACCTTATGATGGATGATGGCACTGGCGTTAACGGCCTCGAATCTGGTCTTCTTACCTGCGGTATCATCGCAATCACCCTTGCTGGTGCATACCCCATGGTAAAATTCATCACCGACAAATTCGGTAAAATCCTCGAAAAAATCGGTGCTGCTCTCGGCATGAACGCTGCTGGTTCTGCAGGTCTTGTTGCAACTCTTGCAAACAACATCGCAATGTTCAACATCCTCAAAGACATGAACCCGAAAGCAAAACTTCTCAACTGCGCATTCGCAGTTTCTGCAGCTTTCGTATTCGGTGACCACCTTGGCTTCTGCGCAGCTAACAACAACGAAATGATCACTCCTATGATCGTTGCAAAACTCGTTGCTGGTATCCTTGCAGTTGTTCTCGGTAACTTCATGGCTCCCGCACTTCTTGCTAAAATCCCCGGCTCTGACAAATAATTAATCTAAATTAGTTATTTTCGTTGCTAACCTTGGAGCACCTATTGCCGCGATAGGTGCTCCTCTTAAAGATAATTTAACAAGGCTCCTTTAGAGCCCTAATTCTTATACAGAAGGAGGCGCATATCAATGAATATCAGTGAAGAACTGATTAAGGAGATTGTCGCCAAAGTCTGCTCTAACATGAAAAATGAAGACAGCATGCCTTTCGAAAGAAACGTTCTTTCCAACGGTATGATGTCCATCAAAACCGAGACCGTTAAATGCGAGCCCTTCCCCTTCGATGTTGGCGATGCAAACGGCAAAGTAGATCTCATGGATGTAGTAACCCTTGAAGAATCTCCTAACCTCGGCGTTGGTGTTATGGAACTTAGAGAAGGTGCAGAGTTCCCTTGGACTCTTAACTACGATGAAGTTGAATACATCATCGATGGTACCATCGTTCTCAAATCCGATGCAGGTAATGTAACTGCTAACGCAGGTGACATGACCTTCATCCCCAAAGGCACCAGCATTCATTTCTCCACTCCGGATTTTGTAAGATTTATTTACATTTCCTTCCCGGCAGACTGGGCAAATCAGTAATTTATTATTGGTTAAAAAAACACCGCTTAGGCGGTGTTTTTTTGTGTCTTAATTTAAGTCTTGAGATAAACTGCTTTTTGTGCTAAAATGGAAATATATTTGTTGAAACGAGGCGAAAAAATGCCCGATTACAGAATAATTGATGTGCATAACCATATTTATCCGGAAAAAATCGTAAGTAAGGCAACGGATGCCATAGGTGATTTTTATGATATAAATATGCAGCATCTCGGAACAGGAAATGAACTTGTTGAGGCAGGAAGAAAAGCCGGAATTGAAAAATTTGTTGTTTGCTCAGCAGCAACAACCGCAGCACAGGTATCCTCAATAAATAATTTTATTGCGGCGGAATGTGAAAAGCATCCTGAATTTATCGGTTTCGGAACACTGCATCCGGATTTTGAAAATTGCGTTTTAGAAATTGAAAGAATGAAAAAAATGGGTTTGACAGGGGTAAAACTGCACCCGGATTTTCAAAAATTCTATATTGATGATGAAAACGCATTGCCAATGTTTAAGGCTATCTGTGACGAAAATATGTGGCTTATTGTTCATCTCGGTGACGATAGGTTTGAATATTCTTCGCCGGAGCGCATGGCAAAAGTTCTTGATGAGGTGCCTAATTTAAAGCTTATCGGTGCACATTTCGGAGGATACCGCCGATGGGAATCGGCGTTAGATGTTTATAAACCGGGTACGCTGTATTTCGATATTTCAAGCTCACTTCATTTTATGAGCAAGGAGCTTGTGTTTAAATTTTTTGATCGCTATGGAATCGAAAATTTCTTTTGGGGTACCGATTTTCCTATGTGGGACCACGAGGAAGAGCTGAAGCTCTTCTTTAGCCTTGGCCTTTCAAAAGAACAAAATCAAATGATACTCTACGATAATTTTGCAAAGGCATACGGTTTATAAAACCTCAAAACTTTATATAGAAAAAACTTTGTTTTTTGAACAAAAAACTTCATATTTATTTATAAAAAACGCCCAAAAATGCTTGACATAGGGGCGTTTTTCCTTTATAATATTAAAGTACTTGTAAAGTAAAAAGCTTTACAAAAAAGGAGGTGAACACAGTGCCGAAAGATATGAATATTTCACTTCTTTTTGATTTTTACGGCGAAATCTTAACCGAAAAACAGCAAGATGTAATTGATTATTATTATAATGATGACCTTTCGCTTGCGGAAATTTCCGAGCATCTCGGTATAACAAGGCAGGGTGTTCGCGATTCCATAAAAAGGGCAGAGGCTACTCTTCTTGAAATGGAAGATAAGCTCGGACTTGCAAAGCGTTTTCGTGAAATTCAGCGTGGGCTTGATACAATTATAAGCGAGGCTCGTGCAATCGAGGATGACAGTATCCGAGGAGCTACGATACGAGATATTACCCAGCACACAATGAAAATCGTTGAAATTGCTGGCCATCTTAATGATTAACGGAGAGAAAATATGGCATTTGAAGGTTTATCCGATAAGCTTTCCTCTGTTTTTAAGAAATTAAGAAACAAAGGCAAGCTTACAGAAAGCGATGTTAAAGCCGCAATGCGCGAAGTGCGTTTAGCACTTCTTGAGGCGGATGTTAACTATAAAGTCGCAAAAGATTTTGTCGCAAAAGTAAGTGAAAGAG
>CAZEKU010000153.1:0-3192 GCA_964512935.1 uncultured Oscillospiraceae bacterium
AATTTCGCTGTTCACGGATTCACGCTTGCGAATAACGCCCTTTGCTTCGAGCACAAATTCAGCTCTTACGGAAGCTGCTTTTTCAAAAACTTCCTTATCGGTACCATCACCGAAAGCAAGCTGAAGAATACCGCTTCTGTCACGAAGGTCGATGAAAATAAGGTTGCCGAGGTCACGGGTTTTCTGTGCCCAACCGAAAACGACAACTTCCTTGCCGATATGGCTTTCGTTAAATTCACCGCAATATGCGGTGCGGTTATAACCGTTTATCATTTATATTCCTCCGATACGGATAATTTATCAAAAATTGATTTCAGGCGGGATGTTGAAATCCTTGAGATTAGACGGGGCATCGCAAATAGCGTTTTCAAGATCGCTGAAAGCATCTCCGAGTCCGGTTTCATAAACATATTCTATAAGCTCATCGAGAGCAACCTCTTCGGTTTTGCCGTCGCTCATGTTTTTAACAGTGACTTTTCCGTTTTCAAGCTCGGAATCACCGAGTATGCAGGAAAGCTTTGCACCGATTTTGTCCGCATATTTCATCTGAGCTTTAACACTTCTTCCGCAGAGGTCGGATTCTGCCTTAAAGCCTTCGGCTCTGAGAGAATTTACGATATTTGCAGCCTCAATACTTGCCTTAGTACCCATTGAACCTATATAGATATCGCAAGCGCCTTCCTCCGGGAAGGAAACACCTGTGTTTTCCATGAGAAGAAGAAGTCTTTCAATACCCATTGCAAAACCGATACTCGGAGTTTTAGCTCCGCCGAGAAGCTCAATAAGACCGTCATATCTTCCGCCGCCGCAAACAGTTCCCTGAGAACCGATGTTTGTGCTGACAAATTCAAATACGGTACGGGTATAATAGTCAAGTCCACGAACAATAGTGGGATTTACAGTAAACTCAATTCCAAGTTCGGTAAGACGCTCTTTAAGCTCATCAAAATGTGCCTTGCAGTCGTCGCAAAGATAATCGAGTATTACAGGTGCGCCTTCGGCAATTTTATGGCAAACGGGACTTTTGCAGTCAAGAATACGCATGGGGTTGCGCTCAAGTCTGCCACGGCAGGTTTCACAAAGCTCATCTTCATGGCTGTGGAAATATTCTTTAAGTGCCTCATTATATTTTGCTCTGCATTCGGGACAGCCGATGGAGTTTATCTCAAGTTTAATGCCTTCAATTTGAAGTTGATCGAAAATTTGGCTGACCATTGCAATCATTTCGGCATCGGCTGCAGGAGATGCTGTACCCACAAGCTCGGCACCAAATTGATGGAATTCACGAAGACGACCTGCCTGAGGCTTTTCATAACGGAAACAGCTTGTAAGGTAGCTTACCTTTACAGGAAGGGCACCGTTCAAAAGTCCGTGCTCGATAAGCGTACGCATACAGCCGGCGGTTCCTTCCGGACGGAGAGTGATAGAACGCTCACCTTTGTCAAGGAAGGTGTACATCTCTTTTTGAACAACATCGGTAGAATCGCCTACACCTCTGGCGAAAAGTTCGGTGTGTTCAAAGGTAGGAAAACGAATTTCCTTAAAGCCGAAAAGCTCGGCAGTTTTCATGGCGGTTTTTTCGATATGCTGCCATTTTGCGCTCTGTTCGGGAAGAACATCCTGAGTTCCTCTGGGCGCTTTTGTAAGAATAGCCATAAAATTACCTCTTATATAATTTTGATTATAATAATCGAAAATAGTCTAACTCTCGGTTATGCTGTCTAAAAATGGCTTATTTAAGCCATTTTTAGCGGACGAGATCTCTCCAATCGAGGTCGCCACGCTCAAGTGCATGAATAAGTGCCTCGGCGGTAGCGATATTTGTTGCAACAGGTACATTGTGTACATCGCAAAGTCGAAGAAGGGTCATATAATCCGCATCCGGAGTTTGATTCATAGGATCGCGGAAGAAAAGCAGAAGGTCGATTTCGTTGCAGGCAATCCTTGAAGCAATTTGCTCACATCCACCATGACTTCCGCTTAAAAAGCATGAAATTTTAAGTCCGGTGGCATCTGAAACAAGCTTTCCGGTTCGGGAAGTGGAGCAAAGCTTATGTTTTCCGAGTATACCGCAATAGGCGATACAGAACTGAACCATAAGCTCCTTTTTAGTATCCTGCGCAATAATTGCAATAGTCATAATGAACCTCCTTTTATTTAAAACCGAGAGGAATATATTTACCGCATATTCGTTCTGAAAGATTGCGGAAAACTTCGTAGTTTATTCCGGAGCGATCGAGGGGCTTTCCGGAATCTATTGAATCACGGGTGAGAGGGTCCTCCCAAACAACCGATATCAGCTGAAGTTCGGAACCGTCTATCACTTCGTCAAGATTTTTAATCGGTGAAAGATCCTTTGCTTTTTTAGGACAGCGTTCAATAATAAGTCTGCGCTCGGGAACACCGTAACTTGCCAAAAGAGCTCCTGCGGCTCTTGCGCCTCGGATTGATGAGGGATCTGGCGTTGCCACAACAAGTCCCAAATCGGCGCATTTTGCGGCATTTTCAAGCTCAAAGCCAATGCCCGCAGGGCAATCGAGAATGATAAATTCAAATTTTTCACCAAGCTCGGAAAAAATCTTTTTAAGCACATCCTCGGTAACGAAAACAGGCTTTGCAGCTGCGGCAATAAGCGAAAGTTCCCGACAAAAAGGACATTCTATAACAGCGTCCGCTATATTACAGGAACCTCGAATTATATCGCCCATGTCGAAAAGAATATTTTCGGTAACTCCGAGAGCCACATCAAGACTTCGCAGTCCGGAATCAAGCTCAAGCAAAAGTACCTTGCCTTTTGAAAAGGCAAGTGCCTCGCCTAAAAGAGCGGAAACGGTTGATTTTCCGGCACCGCCTTTACCTGAGGCCACCAAAATTATTTTTGCCATTTCCACACCTCTTTTCAACACTTAATCCATTTTATTTTAACATATAATTTATAAAGTTGCAATAAGACGAAAGCGGTTTTTATCCGTCGATTTGTGCAATTTCTGCAAGATTTTGGGCAAAAATGCAAATTAGCGTTTATAAACTGAAATATAGCGAAAATATCATTGCATTTTGTAATATTTTGCAGTTATATTACAAAATGTAGTATAAAAAGCTGAAAAACAGCTGCAAAAAAAGCCGCATCATAAGATGCGGCTTTTTACTTTAACTATTTATCAGCCCGGAGGCCAACCGAGATTTCTTCCT
>CAZEKU010000154.1:0-3134 GCA_964512935.1 uncultured Oscillospiraceae bacterium
AGTTTTAGTGGCGGAATAAACGACGGAATCGGTGTTTATTTGAGAAATGGCGCAAAGCTTACTATGAATAACACAAAATTCAATGCAGTTGTCGAGAACGATACCGGCAAACGCAATACCGGAATTTTCTGCTATAATGGTACTGAACTTACCATTAACAGCGGCGATTACAGTATTGAGGGCAATTACGGTATATTGATTTGGGGACAGGGCAATTCAACTGCTGCAAGAAATAAGATCACCATAAACGGAGGAAACTTTAAATTTAAAGGTAATTCCTATGGTGGAATACTTCATGCTTACAGCAGAACCGATGCCTACATCACAGGCGGTTTCTTTGATGCAAGTGAGGGTGACTCCGACTATACATTACAGTGCAGAGCCGACTGTACTATAACAGTTACCGGTGGTACTTTTGTAAAATATGACCCGAGAGGCAAAGTAATTATACCGAGCGGTTATAAAGTTTTGGAATTGCCTCAGGCAGACGGTACAAATTGGTATCAGGTTGTTGCAGAATAAATTACTGAATAAATTTACCTCTCTGCTTTCAGCAGAGGGGTAACCAAAGGGCACAAATGGCTTTGTGCCTTTTGGTTACCTTAAAGTGTGGAATTAAACTGAAAGGAGGCTCATCTGCTTGAGAAAATTTTACGAAAAATTTTTCTATGTACCAAAGCATATGAGAGTACCGGAAACGGTTTTTAATACAAGAATGGCAGTCTCCGCCGTTACAATATTGGCTTGCTGCGCACTTTTCTGCTCAGCAACCCTTGCGTATTTTTCCGCAAGCAACAGCTCCGCTGTTGAGACGGTTAAATCTGCAGAATATTCCTTTACCGTAAGGATTGACGGTGAGGCGGAGCCTTTAGGCACAAGTGGCAGCGCATATTATGCTTATACCTGTCCCGTTGCTTTCAATAATGAGCATAAATTTGTGCTTGAAAGATGCGGCAGCGCTAAAACAGGCTATTGCGAAATTAAAATCGGGGAAATCTCCTATGGCGCAATTGAGCTTCCGGAAACGGGAATTTGTGTTTTGACAGTTAAAGCTGCAAAGGGCTGCAAAATTGAGTTCCACTCAAGCTGGGGAACTCCGTCAATCGGTCAAACCCTGCTTAACAGCGAAACACCTCTTGAAATTTCCGAGAACAGTTTTGTTTACTATGTAATCGAGGAGGGCGTAACTATTGAACAGCTTTCCGAGCATTACGGAGTTCCTGCAGAGGATATTTTGATATTTAATAATGTTACTGAACTTCCCGCAGTTGGTGTGCAAATTATGATACCTAATACGGCTGTTACAGCACCCTTTGTTTTGACAAATTCTGCACCTGTTGTAAGCGGTGAACTCGGCAGCGACGAACCTACTACAGGCGAACCCGGCAGCGACGAACCTACTGATGAACCCGGTAGCGACGAACCTACTACAGGCGAACCCGGTAGCGATGAGCCTACTGATGAACCCAAAGATCTTGTGGAAATACCTTAAAAATCAATTATTTTCAGCATTAAAAAGACAGAGAAGCTTTTAGCTTCTCTGTCTTTTTCTATATCAATATTTTTGACGACATTCCACAACTTTTCCGAAAATTCTGACCGGGAGCTTTTCAATTTGCTCATTAGTATAAAAAATCGGTTCAAAGGAAGGATTAAATGGCTGAAGAAGAAGTCCGCTGTCCAAAAATTGGACTTTTTTAACGGTTGCCTCAGAGCTATCCACCATAACAACGGCAATTTCGCCGTGCTCAACATTGCTTTGCACTCTCACGATAACAATATCACCATCGCACATTCGAGGTTCCATACTGCTGCCCTGAATTTTAAGCGCAACATATTCGCCGGAGGCAGCCATTGTAGAGGTAATATCCTCATAACCGAGAACATTTTCAACTGCGGTTATGGGAATTCCCGCTGCAACTTTTCCGAGCACTGGAATTCTTGTTCCGGAAAAAGAGCCCTGCTCACCGAAACTCAAAACCTCTTTTCCAAGCAAAGTGTTCATATTTACCTGAAAACAGTTAGCGATTTTTTCAAGAGTTTCAAAATCCGGTTCTCGCTGTCCACGCTCATACATTCCCACAGTGCTCGGTGCAATTCCAAGTTTTTTACCAAGCTCCGCTTGAGTTAGTTTATAATCTTTACGAAGGTTTTTGAAAACAGTGCTGAAATCGGACATTAAAAAAACTCCTTTTTATTATGATCACATAAGAATTGTACCACAATTCGTGCATATTTGTCAAGTGATGGTGCGAAAACGCACCACATAATGTGTTGACAAATCCGAAAAAGAGTGATATATTATAGCTGCACGAAATGTGTTATGAAACGCAGTTTACATAAGTGGATTTTGTGGTAAATCGCCTAAAATCAAGGCTGGACAGCTTTTGTCAAAAAAATATAAGCGTTTTTATAAAAAATAATAACACAAATCGTGTCGAATTTTAGCCGCAGATGGGAAGTGATTTTTACGGCAAAAGAAATTTAGAAGAAACGGAGGCAAAAAAATTTGGCGCTTGGCGGAAAAATGGAGCGTTTTTGCGAGGAATATATTGTTGACTACGATCCGATAAAGGCGGCGCTTAGGGCAGGCTATTCTAAAACAAGCGCACAAACCTACAGCTATCAGCTTTTGAAACGAAACGATGTGGTTGAAAAAATCTGTGAGCACCAGGAAAATTTTATCCGAAACGGGCTTTTGGATAATAAAAACCGTGTGCTCAAGGAGCTTTGGGAAATGTATGAAAGGGCAATGCAGGCAAAGCCTGTTACGGTTTGGGACAAGGAGCTTAAAGAATATGTTGAAACCGGTGAATATCAGTTTGACGATAAAATTGCAATGAAGTGCTTGGAGTTTATTGCAAAGCTCAGCGGAATGTTATCCGAAAAGGAAACTGAAAAGCCATCTAAAAAGGACAGCTTTGAGCTTATTGTGAAGGTGGATTCGGATGAAAACTGAAATAACTCTTTTTCCTAAGCAAATGGCTTTTCTTGATGCAACGGGAAAAGCAGACGAGATACTTTACGGTGGAGCCGCAGGAGGCGGTAAAAGCTATGGACAGCTGTGCGATGCGCTTGTTTATGCAATGAAATATCCGAAAAGTAAGCAGCTTATTTTAAGAAGAACTCTGCCG
>CAZEKU010000155.1:0-3121 GCA_964512935.1 uncultured Oscillospiraceae bacterium
ACCGTATCCCGCTCTTGCTTCATCTATGGAGTTGGATATAATTTCAAAAGCGGCGTGTTCGCAGCCTTCGATACCATCGGAACCGAAAATTACCGCCGGGCGTTTTCTTACTCTTTCCGCACCTTTTAGTGTTTGTATACTTTCGTTTCCGTATTCTTCGTGTTTCTTCGCCATTTCGTCCTCCGATATATAAAATTCCAAGCTATATTATATAACTTTTTTCCGTTTTTTTCAATTATTATTATATTAAATATAAATAAAAAGGTGCCCTTTCGAGCACCTTTTTATTTCACCATTTTATATCATTTTCATCGAAAACGATTTTACCCTCTCCGTTTTTACGGTAGATATAAATTTCTTCGTCAAAATATATTGAGCTTATCTTTTCTCCTTCAAGCTTTTCTTTTCCGCTTTCGGTTAGCATATCCTCATATTCTATTTTCTCTCCGGTTTCGAGATCATATATCAAAAGAGCCTCATAGGGGTAGATGTCCTCTTTCAGTATGACCTCGTAGCTTTCGTCATAACGAACGATGCCCATTGTTGTACCTTCAAAGGCAATATATTTACCGCCGTAATCGGTTGCCCTCCAATCTCTTGACCACCAAAGGGTTTCATCTATTTCTTCATCGGTGTAACCTCTGTCGGAAAAATATTTTCTAATATCTTTGTCACCGTAATATTTTGTGACATATTCCATTACATCGGAATTTATCTTTTCAGCAGTGGGGTAAGAATCTTTCGGCAGCATTGAGCACGAAATTGTACCGTCTCCGATATATTCGTAATCCCAACCATGAGTTTCACTTCTGAAACGTTTTAAAACCAATACCGAATCATCAAAACAGTCATTCATTTCCCTTTGATTTTCAGTAACTAAAATTCCGCTTGGAAGTGTATTAAAGCTTATAAAAACGCCCTCATCAAAGAAAGGATTTCCATAGTCAAAATAAATTCCCTCGGGAGTAATACTCCAACCATTCTTCGGCAGACTTGTATAATCCGTTTTCATCACATAGGAATAAAAAGCGTCTATTCTTTCACTTGATTTTACAGAAAGGTATTTATTAAGAACCGCATCTATATCCGTTCCTTTATAGAAAAGATCCGTTATCTCAAGGCGTTTACCGCTTTCAATATCCCATATAGCTGTTTCTGTATAGTAATACTGTTCATAGCCATCCTGAACATTATACAGATACGGCAAAGTAACCTCCGCCCAAATATATCCGTTTTTGGCTTTTACATATACATCTATATCTCTATGACCCACATAATCATTGTTTGTATATTGGTTTTTTTCGGTAAATATTTCCCAGCTCTCAGAATTTCTGCTTTCCATATAAGCTTTGAGCTCGGGAATTTTTTCCTCCGCTCTTTTTAACGCATCGGCTATAAAACCGTTTATATCCTTTTCAAGCTCTTTATTTTTAAGACAATCAAGGAAATAGTTATTTCCATCCCATTTCGGGAGTAATCCGCTGTTTCTTACTCGGTAGAAATCGAATGAATAATAACCGTCTTTACTTATTGCCAAATATTCGCTGCTTGAAAGTTTTTTAGATGTATTTTCGATACCTGTTCCCTCTGCATCAAATTTTTCAAATTCGTTGAGAGTGTAATCATATCCGATATCTCTCATTGTAACATAGCCTGCTTTTGCAATTGCAAGCTGACCCTCATCGGAAATCATCCACTCAACAAGTTTACGAACAGCGGCACCCTTTGGTTTTTGTGCATTAAAAATAGCATAGTTATATCCGAGAAGCGGATATTCTCCCTTTGCCATACTGTTTTTTGAGACCTCTGCGCCGTCAACCTTTATAAATTTTATGTCATCGCCGTCTCCGTACATATCAGCTGCATAGGCATATACGGAATAGCCGATTGCATTTTCGACATTATCATTTATCGCCAAAGCATCCATAAGTCCCGCCATTGAGCCGGGGCGTTTTTCTGTGGGAGCATCCATAAGCGGAACATCGCCCATAAATTCGATCATATAGTTTTGACTTCCGGAATCGTTATTTCGCTGGTATGCAATTATCTCCGCATCATTTCCGCCGACCTCTTTCCAGTTGGTAATCTCACCGGAATAGATTTTTCGAATTTCTTCCTGAGTAAGCTCGTCCACGGGATTTTTTGCGTTTACCACAAAGACGAATCCTTCGTATGCAACGGGCACAGCCTCAAGCTCAAAGCCCTCATCCTCTGCCTGGATTTTTTGCTGCTCTGAAAGAGGGCAGCTGAATATCATCTCGACATTTTTGTTGAGCAAATTATAAAATGCACCCCAAGTTGTGCTGTGATTAACATCGCTTGTTGCCTCGGCAATTGTTTTTCCGAAAATTTCCGCACGAATTCCTGCCTCAAGAGGAATAAGCGATGTGGAGCCGTCTATTTTCGGAAAGTTTTCACGAAGATACAATATTTCTTCGGATACACTATCGGTTTCATTCGGGAGCGAACTTATATCCGTGCTCGGAGACGATATGTCGTTCTCTGTATTTGAGCACGCACTGAGCACCATTATCATTGCAAGAATAAATGTGATTATTTTTTTCATCATAAACTCTCCTTATTAATCAATTCTAAACTGTGCTGCAAGTGTCATATTTTCCCCGAAATATGCGTTTTTCTCGAAAATTGTAAAATATTTTATAAGTCGGTATTTTCCCGCCGGAAGTTTTCCGTATATTCTGCTCACGCTATCGCCCCATGTACAAGTGCTTTCCTTTTCGAGCACATATGCTATTTCGGTAAAAATTTCTTCGTGTTTAGGTTCAAGTCTATGCCATTCTCCGTTTTTTTCAAATTCAAGAAAATATTTTTCGTCAAAACCAACTTCGTTTTTACTTTTGTTGATTATTTCAACTGCAAGTTTTTCCGAAGTAGCCTCGGTTAAACGGAGTTTAAGCACATCTGTTTTTGTTATGGTCTCCTTTGAAACGCCTATGGATTTGTTTTGACTGCAACCCGAAAAAATAAGCAGCAACGCAAATATAATCAGAATAAACCTTTTCATTTGACCACCTCAAACTTCCCCAAATTTTATGTAAATAATCAAAAAGTGCCGCCGCCTAAGGCAGCGGCACTTTTTATTTATATAAGGCTCGCATAT
>CAZEKU010000156.1:0-3002 GCA_964512935.1 uncultured Oscillospiraceae bacterium
AGAGCTCGTGGCACGGACAGAATGTGCTCCTTCGGTGACTGGGTCGCACTTTCCGATGTCTGCGATATCACCACCGCACTTATGATAAAGCGTGAGGTATCCGATGGTATAATCGCTCCCGGATATGAACCCGAGGCACTTGAAATTCTCAAATCAAAACGCAAGGGAAACTATAATATCGTAAAAATAGATCCCGATTATGTTCCCGAAGAAATTGAACATAAACAGGTTTTCGGAATTACTTTTGAGCAGGGACGCAATAATTTCAAAATAAATTCCGAGCTCCTTAAAAATATCGTTACCGAAAATAAGGATATGCCCGAAAGTGCAGTTCGTGACCTTATTGTTGCACTTATCACTCTTAAATACACTCAGTCAAACTCCGTTTGCTACGCAGTTGACGGACAGGCAATAGGCGTAGGCGCAGGTCAGCAGTCAAGAATTCACTGCACAAGACTTGCAGGTACAAAAGCCGATACATGGTTCCTGCGTCAGCATGAAAAGGTACTTTCCCTTCCCTTTAAACCTGAACTCGGCAGACCCGACCGTGATAATGTCATTGACGGCTATATCAACAAAAACGAAGAAGATGTCTGCGCAGACGGAAATTGGCAGAAATATTTCACCGAACAGCCCTCTCCCCTTTCCGATGAGGAGGCTAAAGCATTCCTTGCATCCTGCGACGGAGTTGCTCTCGGTTCCGATGCATTCTTCCCCTTCAGCGATAATATCGAGCGTGCTAAACGCAGCGGTGTAAAATATATTGCAGAACCGGGCGGTTCAATTCGTGATGATGCGGTTATTGAATGCTGCAACAAATACGACATGGTCATGTCTTTCACTGGAATGAGACTTTTCCACCATTGATATTATATTTTTCGTTAATGGAGGCTTTATTATGGAAGTTTTAGTTGTGGGCGGCGGTGGCCGTGAACACGCAATTATTAAAAAGATAAAAGAAAACAAAGAGGTTTCCAAAATTTATGCACTTCCCGGAAACGGCGGTATTGCCGCAGATGCGGAATGTGTTGCAATAGGTGCAAAGGATATTGATGCAATAGTTGATTTTGCTGTTGAGCACAAAATCGACTACGCAGTTGTCGCACCCGATGACCCTCTTGTACTCGGAGCGGTTGATGCTCTTGAGGCAAAGGGAATACCCTGCTTTGGCCCTAAGGCAAACGCTGCAATAATCGAGGGAAGCAAGGTATTTTCCAAAGACCTTATGAAAAAATACGGTATTCCCACCGCAAAATATGAAGTATTCAGCGATATGGAGCTTGCTCTTGAATATCTTAAAACCGCACCTATTCCAACTGTTATAAAAGCGGACGGGCTTGCCTTAGGCAAGGGCGTTATTATTGCAGAAACCCGTGAGGATGCAATAAACGCCGTTCATTCCATGATGGAGGATAAGGTTTTCGGAAAAAGCGGTGACAATATTGTAATTGAAGAATTTCTTACAGGCCCGGAAATTTCCGTACTCTCTTTCACAGACGGAAAAACCGTTATTCCAATGATTTCCTCAATGGACCATAAGCGCAGTCACGATAATGATACGGGTTTAAATACCGGAGGTATGGGAACAGTTGCTCCTAACCCTTATTATACCGAGGCTGTTGCTAAGGAATGTATGGAGAAAATTTTTATTCCTACAATAAACGCAATGAATTCCGAGGGTCGCACCTTTAAGGGCTGCCTTTATTTCGGACTTATGCTCACACCCGACGGCCCTAAGGTAATTGAATACAACTGCCGTTTCGGTGATCCCGAAACTCAGGTTGTTCTTCCTCTTCTTGAAACAGATCTTCTTACGGTTATGAAAGCTGTTACCGAAGAAAAACTTTCCGAAATTGAGGTTAAATTCTCCGATAAAAATGCCTGCTGTGTAATAATGGCATCAAACGGTTATCCCGAACATTATGAAAAGGGCTTTGAAATTTCAATTCCCGATGAAATAAGGGAAAATGTTTATGTAGCAGGTGCTGCTTTGAAAGATGGAAAACTTGTTACCTCCGGAGGACGAGTTCTCGGTGTAACAACGGTAAAAAATTCTCTCTCCGAAGCCATTGAGGCTTCCTACGATCTTGTTAAAAAGATTCATTTCGACAACGCTTTTTACCGCAACGATATAGGCGCTCGTGCCCTTTTGGCAAAGGAGGAAAAATAATTGGTATACCGTGTTTTTGTTGAAAAGAAAAAAGAGCTTGCAAATGAGGCAAAAGCTCTTTTAAACGATGCTGTTGCCCTTCTCGGAATAACAAAGCTTACCGATGTCCGCATTATAAATCGCTATGATGCGGAAAATATTACAAAAGAGCTTTTCGATTACGCAAAGAAAACCGTATTTTCCGAACCTCAGCTTGATATTGTTTCCGATGAAATAGATCTTTCCGATGCTGTTTCCTTTGCAACGGAATATCTTCCCGGACAGTTTGATCAAAGAGCGGATTCCGCCGCACAGTGTATTCAGATAATTTCTCAGGGTGAACGCCCCACCATTAAAACCGCAAAAATCTATGCGCTTTACGGTGAACTTTCCGAAAAGGATATCGCAGATATCAAAAAATATGTAATCAACCCCGTTGAGGCAAGAGAGGCAAGTTTTGACAGATATGAAACCCTTGCGGTGGAATATGATATTCCCACCGAGGTTGCTGTGCTTGAAGGTTTTTGCAAACTTGAAAAAAACGAAATGGAACAGTTTGTGGAAAAATACGGTCTTGCAATGGATGCGGATGACCTTGCTTTCTGCAAAGAATATTTCATAGGCGAACACCGTGATCCCACTATCACCGAAATTCGCATGATAGATACCTATTGGTCGGATCATTGTCGTCATACAACCTTTAATACAATTATTGATTCCGTTAAATTTGAGGATGAGCTTCTTCAAAAGGCATACGAGGATTACCTCTCCGTAAGAACCGAGCTTGAACGCAAAAAGCCCGTTTGCCTTATGGATATAGGCACTCTTGCGGTAAAATATCTTAAAAAACACG
>CAZEKU010000157.1:0-2981 GCA_964512935.1 uncultured Oscillospiraceae bacterium
AAATGCAATTCTTGAAGCAAGAAAACAGGGCATTAAAGTAGGTATGATCCGTCCTATAACCCTTTGGCCCTTCCCTAAAAAAGCACTTCTTTCCGCTGCTGAAAAAGTAAAAGCATTTGTCTCCGTAGAGCTTAATATGGGTCAGATGAAAGAGGATATCGAGCTTGCTGTTCGCTGCAAAAAGCCTGTTTACAGCTGTACAAGAGTCGGCGGTATGATTACAACCGTTGACGATATTCTTGATTCTATTAAAAAAGCTGAGAAGGGAGAGGAATAATATGGCTGTTGTATTTGAAAAACCTAAAGCACTTACCGATGCCGTTCTCCATTATTGTCCCGGCTGTACTCACGGAATTGTTCACCGTCTTGTTGCCGAAGTAATTGATGAACTCGGTATCGAGGGCAGAACTATCGGTATTGCTCCCGTAGGCTGCTCCGTTATGGCTTATGATTATTTTACAGTAGATATGGTTGAGGCTGCTCACGGACGCGCTCCCGCTGTTGCAACCGGTGTAAAACGCTCCGACCCGAGCAAAATTGTATTTACATATCAGGGTGACGGCGACCTTGCTTCTATAGGTATGTGTGAAACTGTTCATTCCGCTGCAAGGGGTGAAAATATCACCATTATTTTCATCAACAACGCAATTTACGGAATGACCGGCGGTCAGATGGCTCCTACCTCTCTTCCCGGACAGGTAACACAGACTTCTCCTTACGGAAGAAATACCGAAACTCAGGGTTTCCCTATTCGTGTTTGCGAGCTTTTAAGCGAGCTTGACGGGCCTGCTTATCTTGAGCGTGTAACCGTTAACAATGTTAAAAATGTGCGCAATGCAAAAAAAGCTATTAAAAAAGCTTTCCAAAATCAAATTGACGGAAAAGGATTTTCTCTTGTAGAGGTTCTTTCCTCCTGTCCTACAAACTGGGGCATGACTCCTCAAAAAGCACTTGAATGGATCGACGAAAAAATGATCCCCTACTATCCTCTTGGCGTATATCGTGATAAGGACGGTGAAAACAATGGCTGATCATCAAATCATCATTGCAGGATTCGGTGGACAGGGACTTCTTTTCTCGGGAAAAGTTCTTGCATATGCAGGTCTTGCTGAAAACAGACAGCTCAGCTGGCTCCCCTCTTACGGTCCCGAAATGCGTGGAGGTACCGCAAACTGTACTGTTATTCTTTCCGATGAGCCTATAGGCTCCCCTATTGTCGATCACCCGAATGTCGCAATGGTTATGAATACACCCTCTCTCGATAAATACGAGAACCTTGTTGCTCCGGGCGGAAAGCTTTTTGTGGATTCCGCACTTATCAGCAAAAAAGTTGAACGCAGCGATATTGATGTTTATTATATTCCCGCTACTCAGCTTGCAAAGGATATGGGCGCACCTACCCTTGCAAATATGATACTCCTCGGTGCAATTGTTAAAGAAACCGGCTGTGTTTCCGATGAGCACCTTGAAGAAGGTCTTCGTCATGCGGTTCCTCCAAGACACGCAGACCTTATTGACCTTAACCTTAAAGCACTTGAGCTTGGAAAAAACTATAAACAGGCATAATCGAAAGAAGGCTTTTAAAATGGAATATACTTTTCCCGTAACATATACAAAAAATCCTAAAGCAAAACCCTCCGATGAAGGTAAACTCGGTTTTGGACGCAGTTTCAGTGATCATATGTTCCTTATGAATTATACTGCAGAAGAGGGTTGGCACGATGGCAGAATCGTACCTTATGCTCCTCTTGAGCTTGACCCGAGCTGCATGGTACTTCACTATGCACAGGAGGTTTTCGAGGGAATGAAGGCTTACCGTTGGAAGGACGGATCTATTCACCTTTTCCGTCCCTATGAAAACGCAAAGCGTATGCAAAATTCAAACGAGCGTCTTTGTATGCCCGCTGTTCCGGAGGAAACCTTTGTTGAAGCTATTAAAGAGCTTGTAAGTGTCGATTCTGATTGGGTTCCCCATAATCCCGGCACCTCTCTCTATATAAGACCTTTTATTTTTGCTACCGATGCTCACCTTGGCGTACACGCTTCCTCAACCTATCTTTTCTGCATAATTTGCAGCCCTTCTGGTTCTTATTATCCTAACGGAATGAGCCCTGTTGACATCTATGTTGAAAGTAGAGATGTCCGTGCTGTTCGTGGTGGTACAGGTTTTGCAAAATGCGGTGGAAACTATGCCGCATCCCTTCGTGCTGGCGAAGTTGCTGAGAAAAAAGGGTATGTTCAGGTACTTTGGCTTGACGGTGTAGAGCGTAAATATGTCGAAGAAGTCGGTGCAATGAATGTCATGTTCAAAATAAACGGCAAAGTTGTAACTCCTATGCTCAGCGGTTCAATTCTTCCCGGCGTTACAAGAAAGAGCTGCATAGACCTTATCAGAAGTTGGGGAATTGAAGTTGAAGAGCGTCTTGTTACTGCCGAAGAACTTTTCGAAGCTGCTGAAAATGGAACTCTTGAAGAAGCCTGGGGCTGCGGCACTGCTGCCGTTATATCTCCTATCGGCTCAATGGGCTGGGAAGATAAGAAGGTTATTATCAATGACGGCAAAATCGGTGAAACCGCTCAGAAGCTTTATGATACCCTTTACGGTATTCAAAGCGGCGAAGTTGAGGACACTCTCGGCTGGACTGTTAAAGTCTGCGACTAATGTATAATATACAGTGTTTTACTGTATAATTATTCACAATTTATAAAGATTTATATTGACAAATCCATAAAAAAGTGGTTGAATAAGAATATTAATTATATTTTTTCGACCAAACTTTTTAAGGTCAGCGTTTATTATCCCGGGGGCCTTGTTAAAGGGGCTGCCCGGGGTTTTTATATTCAAAAAAAGGAGATGTTAAGATGAGGAACATCAAAATCAGCGACGTTACCATGAAACAAAGCGGAAAAGCCGCAGGCTTTACTCTAAGCTTTAGAGAAAAGATTGAGCTTGCAAAACTACTTGACCGCCTTGAGGTATC
>CAZEKU010000158.1:0-2925 GCA_964512935.1 uncultured Oscillospiraceae bacterium
GACTGTACATAATGACAAATTTCATACAAACAAACACCTCCGTTATCGGGAAAGACACCGGGAAATACCTCCGGCGGTAAGTAAAAGGAGCATTAAAATTATAAAAAACGGAAGAAATTTTACAAAAAGCCCTAAGAAAAATCCCGCAGAAAAAATGATTAAAGGATTCTGAAAATCTCTCGCTTTTTTCATGAAAAACGCCCCTTTTTTGAAGTTTTGTATGATATTCTATGCAAAAAAGCTGCCCATTGTTACAAATTGAGCATTTTTTGATAGTTCAAAACATAGCTTTTATAAAATATAAAAAAACGGCAGCATGAATCAAAAACCGGATTGCCGAATTTATTTTAAACGGGGTGCTTAAATGAAGAGAATAATCTCTGTTGTTCTTGCAATATGTTTGTCACTTTTGTTTTCACTGCAGGTTTTTGCCGACGGAATAAGTATTTCCGCAAAATCCGCAATTTTAGTGGAGCGTTCCACCGGAAGGGTGCTTTTTGAATATAATGCGGATAAACAGATGCCTCCGGCATCAATTACCAAAATAATGACACTTCTTCTTGTTATGGAGGCAATAGAGGAGGGTAAACTCACATACGAAACGGAGATAACCGCAAGCGAATACGCCTGCTCCATGGGAGGAAGTCAAATTTGGCTTGAACCGGGAGAGGTTTTTACAGTGCATGAACTACTTAAAGCAGCGGCAATAGCCTCTGCAAACGATGCCTGTGTTGCTCTCGGAGAAGCTGTTTCAGGTACCGAGGAGGCTTTTGTTGAGCTTATGAATAAAAGAGCAGCAGAGCTTGGAATGGAAAATACGGTTTTTAAAAATTGCACGGGGCTTGACGCAGAAGCTCATCTTTCTACTGCAAAAGATATTGCGAAAATGTCCGCAGAACTTCTTTCGCATGAAAAAATAAAGGAATATTCCACCGTTTGGATGGATAGCCTCAGAAACGGTGAAACCGAGCTTACAAATACAAATAAATTGGTTAGATTTTATAAAGGCTGCACAGGTCTTAAAACAGGTTCAACCGATGAGGCAGGCTGCTGCCTTGCAGCCTCAGCGGAGCGTGGTGGAATGGAGCTTATTTCGGTAACACTCGGTTCACCTAATACAAATGAAAGCTTCGCCTCCGGAAGAAAACTTCTCGATTACGGTTTTGCAAATTTTGCCGTTGCAAAACCTAATCCTCCGAAAGAGGAACTCCATGATATAGCTGTTTCACATGGAGTATCCGAAACCGTATCTCCGGCTTTCGAAGAACCTGAAACATATCTTTTGCCTAAAGGTCAGGAAGGTTTGATTGAACAAGAGGTAATTCTCTCCGAAAAACTTGAGGCACCAGTCGAAAAAGGTCAGGTAATAGGAAAAGTTAAAGTTTCGCTTAACGGAGGAGAGATAGGCGAATATAATATTGTAGCAAAGGAAGGGGTTGAAAAGATGAGCTTTAAAGCAGCGCTTAGAATACTTTTTCTCGAACTCATCTCAACAAAATGAAAAAATTTCATAAGAAGCCATATTTAATGTCTTTCCCACTTGCAAAAATCAGCTTTTTGCGTTATTATATATGCAGGATCATATCATTATTCAGGAGGTGTCACAATGCCGAAGCTTGATTTTCGGTACCTGAAGGACTTTATCTCCGAAGAAGAAATTTCCGCTAAAATAAAAAAAGCAGAGGAAGCTCATCGCACTCTTTTCAGTAAAACGGGTGCAGGAAATGAGTTTACAGGTTTTGTGGAGCTTCCGGAGGAATATGATAGGGAAGAATTTTCCAAAATAATTTCCACCGCAGAAAAAATACGAAAACAAAGCGATGTGCTTATAGTTATCGGAATAGGAGGTTCCTATCTCGGTGCAAGAGCGGTTATCGAACTTTGTACTTCGCCTCTCCGCAATAAGCTTTGTAAAGAAGGTCCCGAAATTTATTTTGCAGGCTGTAATCTAAGCTCGGATTATATGGCGGAAATTGCCGAAATATGTGAGAATAAAGATTTTTCGGTAAATGTTATCTCCAAATCCGGAACCACTACGGAGCCGGCAATTGCGTTTAGATTTTTCCGAAATCTTCTTGAAAAGAAATACGGAAAAGATGGCGCAAAGGAAAGAATCTTCTGTACAACAGACCGCTCAAAGGGTACCCTCAAAGAATCTGCGGATAAAGAGGGCTACGAAACCTTTGTGGTGCCGGATGATATCGGCGGAAGATTTTCTGTGCTAACTCCGGTGGGACTTCTGCCTATTGCGGTAGCGGGAATTGATATAAATGAGCTTATGCTCGGTGCCGCAAAAGCAAAAAAAGAGTACGAAAACCCGAATTTTTCTGAAAATGAAGCAATGCAGTATGCCGCCGCAAGGAATATCCTCCTTGAAAAAGGAAAGGCATTAGAGCTTTTAGTTAGCTACGAACCGTCATTTTGCCAAATGGCAGAATGGTGGAAACAGCTTTTCGGTGAAAGTGAAGGCAAAGACGGAAAAGGAATTTTCCCGTGCTCCGCAATTTTCTCAACAGATCTTCATTCCCTCGGACAATTTGTTCAGGACGGAACAAGAAATCTTTTTGAAACTGTTGTCCGTTTTGAAAAATCAAGGAAAAAAATTACGGTTGCCGAAGAAGAAAATAACGGCGACTGACTTAATTTCCTCGCGGGAATGGACATGCAGGAGATAAATGAAAAAGCGAGACTTGGAACTTTAGTAGCACATACCGAGGGAAAAGTACCGAATATAATTATCACCTGCAAAGAAAGAACTCCGACAGAGGTCGGAGCACTGATCTATTTTTTTGAAATCGCTGTTGCGGTTTCGGGCTATATGCTTGGAGTAAATCCATTCAACCAGCCAGGCGTCGAAAGCTATAAAAAGAATATGTTCGCACTTCTCGGAAAACCGGGCTACGAAGATATGAAAAAAGCAATCGA
>CAZEKU010000159.1:0-434 GCA_964512935.1 uncultured Oscillospiraceae bacterium
CTCTGTGGTTGCCCTCTTTTGCTGCGTTTTCAAGGTCACGGCAGTCGCTGGAAATTCCGGAAATTCCGAGGAAACCGGATTTTTTGTTCATGAGGTTGCTCATCTGTTCGGGAGTAAGGCCCTCTTTATCCATGATGTAGGTTACAACGGAGGGGTCGATACCGCCGCAGCGAGTTCCCATTACGAAACCATCAAGAGGGGTAAGACCCATGGAGGTATCGCAAACTTTGCCGTCTTTTACTGCGGAAAGGGAGGAACCGTTACCGAGGTGGCAGATGATAAGTTTAGTGCCTTCGGGATCTTTTCCGGTGATTTCAAAATATCTCTTGGTAATGAAACGGTGAGAAGTTCCGTGGAAACCATAGCGGCGGATGGAATATTTCTCATAGTATTCATAAGGAACACCGAACATATATGCTTTTTCGGGCATTGTC
>CAZEKU010000159.1:444-2904 GCA_964512935.1 uncultured Oscillospiraceae bacterium
GGAAGTATCGAATACTGCAACCATGGGGGTATCTTTTCCGAAAACTTCCTGGCAAGCTGCCATAGCAATTGCCTGAGGCGGGTTATGGAGAGGTCCGAGATCACGGAATTTAACACCGATGTCCTCGATAAGTTCATCGGTTACGAGGGTGGATGCTTTGTATTTTTCGGAACCGTGGAGAACGCGGTGGCCGATAGCTTTGATCTCGCTGATATCTTCAACGACTTTGTTTTCGCCTTCGGTAAGGAGCTTTACGAGCTCTTCAAATGCTTCTTTATGGGTGGTGAAGCTTACATCGTATTCGGTTTTGTAGCCGTTTTCGGTTTTGTGGCTGATTCTTCCGTCGATACCGATTCTTTAGCAAAGACCTTTTGCAACGACGTCCTGGTTGTCCATCTCGATAAGCTGATACTTAAGAGAGGAGCTGCCTGCGTTAATAACAAGTACTTTCATGTTTTTTATAACCTCCAAGAATGTTGTCCCGATAAATAACATTTTCTTTTCCGAACATATCGTTCGGTTATTCATTGACATGCGGGTGACTATTATATATTATTACATTAGAACGCAAATTGCAAGGAATTAACGCTAAAAAGTTGCAGATTTTGCTGTTTTCTTTGCAAAAACGGAGGTGAAATCAATGAGAATCGCAGGAATTATAGCGGAATACGACCCTTTCCACAATGGTCATGCCTATCAAATTGCAAAAACCCGTGAGGCAGGCGCCGATGCGGTTGTTGCGGTGCTTGGCGGAGAATTTACTCAAAGGGGCGAACCTGCCTGGTGCTCAAAATATGTCCGTGCAAAAGCCGCTTTGCTTTGCGGAGCGGATTTGGTACTTGAAATGCCGATTCCCTATGCAATAGGCTCTGCCGAAAGATTCGCCGAAGGCGGAATTTCAATTCTCGATTCCCTTTCCTGTGTTGATGTGCTCAGTTTTGGAAGTGAATGTGGCGATGCTGAAAAAATCATGGATTTTGCAAAGCTTTTCGAGAGTGAGGATTTTATCGAAGACTACAAAAAAGCCCTTTCCGAAGGGATTTCTTCGCCTCTTGCAAGGCAAAAAGCTGCCGAAAAGCTTTCGCCGGAGCTTTGCTCCGTTGCAAAAAATCCAAACGATACTCTTGGTGCGGAATACTGCAAATGGCTCCTTCGACTGAACAGTAAAATTTCCGTGAGCACCGTTAAAAGGTATGGTGCAAATCACGGTGAAACCGCCGTGCTCAAAAGTGGAATTGCCTCCGCAACCTATCTTCGCAGTTTTGATAATCCCGAGGACATTCGCCCGTTTATTCCATATAAATGCTACGACCTTCTTTTGAATGAGCATCAAAACGGAAAACTCCCTTTCAGCGAACGGAAAATCGAACCTGCAATTCTCGCAGTCCTCAGAAGTATGAGTGAGGAGGACTTTGCAAAAGTTCCCGATTGTGCCGCCGAAGGGCTTTATCATAGGGTTTTTGACGCTGTTCAAAACGCCACGACCCTTGATGAACTCTATTCTCTTATAAAGACAAAAAGGTACACCATGAGCCGTGTAAAACGCATTATAATGGCTGCTTTTCTCGGATTTGATTCCTCCGTGCTCAAAGATATCAAGCTGCCGTATATCCGTGTGCTCGGAATGAATGATGTGGGCGCAGCGGTGCTCAAAGAGGCAAAAGCCTCGGGCTGTTCCCTACCCATATCCTCCTCCCTTGCAGATCTTGAAAAAACCTCCGAAAACGCAAGGATTTTTGCAAGCCTTGAATCTAAGGCTGAAAATCTTTGGCAGCTTGGTCTTGAAAAACCCGGAAAATGCGGTATTGCCTATACCGAAAAAATAATCAAGCTTTGATTTTTGTAACAAAAAAACCGCCCGAAAAATTCGGGCGGTTTTTGTTTTTTCATCAGATTATATCCTTTTTCCAAAGGCCATGGAGATTGCAGTATTCATAAGCGGCAACAGCCTCGTCATCAACAAGCTCGAATTTTGCTTCGGGAGCATCGCCTGCTTCAAGATATTTAATCTGGAAACCTTTTTTTGTTTCAAGGGCGATCCATTCGATATGATGTTCGGGAAGAGAGGGATGAGTTACCTCGCCGATCTTAACAAAAACGCTGTTTTTGCTTATTTCCACTACGGGAACATGTTTTTCCTGTGCAGCATCGACGGAACCGGGAATGAGCTCGGTTTTATTAAGAGAACCGTTCTGCTCTCCGATATTGATGAGGAGTTTTTCACAGCTTTCGCACTTATAGATTTTCATACACATTCTCCTTTTCAGTTTATTTTATTCTTCGCATTCAACAACACCTATGGGACCGACAATCGGGAGAGGGTCGATTCCGAGGCGGGTGTAGTAATCCGAAAGAGCGGATTTTACCGCCTGTTCTGCAAGAACAGAGCAATGGATTTTAACAGCCGGGAGACCGTCAAGTGCCTCGACAACTGCTTTGTTTGTGAGTTTAAGAGCATCA
>CAZEKU010000160.1:0-2891 GCA_964512935.1 uncultured Oscillospiraceae bacterium
GTAAACTTTCCGTTGAGGATAATGTTTTCTTCATTACTCCTTCCGCTTCCGGTGATAAAATCCCCGAATTTGACAATGGTTTCCAAATGTGCTTTGCAGACGGCAACCAGGGTAAAGTTGCTGCGGAATATGTAAACACCCTTAACCTCAGCGAAATCGGTATTTTCTATAAATCCGATGATGCTTATTCCAACGGAATTTTTGAGCAGTTCACCGAAAACCTTGATCCTTCTATCTCTGTTGTGGAGGCTGTTTTCACCGGCGATGCTTCCGACTTCTCCTCTCAGATTTCCACCCTTAAAAACTGTTCCTTTATTTTCATGCCCATCTATTATGAGCCTGCAACCATCTTTATGACTCAGGCAAAGGGCATTATTGCAGACGATGCTGTTTATTATGGCTGCGACGGATTTGACGGACTTGCAGGTCAGTTTAAAGACTTCTCCGTAATTCCTCAAGAGGTATCCATGCTTTCCCATTTTGATTCCGGTGCAACCGAAGGTGCTGCTGCAGAATATATTGCAAAATATACCGAAAAATTCGGAACCGACACCCTTAATCAGTTTGGTGCTTCCGCTTATGACTGCGTATATGCTATTTATAACGCAATGAAAGCTGCTATTGATGCAGGCGCAACTATTGATGTTACAATTTCCGCTTCCGATCTTTGCGAAATTCTTAAAGAACAGTTTGGCGGCGATTTCACTTTCAGCGGTGTAACCGGTGAAAATATCTCCTGGGACGAAAACGGCTATGTTGCTAAAGGCGCCGTTAAATATGTTCTTAAAGAGGCTAACTGATTTAGTTAATTGAATATTATATTGAGATTTGCCGGTGCAGAACTCTGCCCCGGCAAATTATCATAATTAAAAACAGTAGGATTTATTATGGAATTTATTGAAACTTTGATAAACGGTTTGAGCATCGGTAGTACCTATGCAATTATTGCACTTGGTTATACAATGGTTTACGGAATTGCAAAGATGCTCAACTTTGCACATGGCGATATAATCATGGTCGGCGGATATATGTTATATATCGGCCTTGTTGTGACTGAAAACCCGATTATAAGTTTTCTTGTCGCTGTGATTTTTTGTATATTTCTCGGTATCACAATCGAAAAAATCGCTTACAAACCTCTGCGTGGAGCTTCTCCCCTTGCAGTACTTATAACCGCTATAGGCGTCAGCTATCTTTTACAGTCCTCCGCACAGATGATTTTCGGTACTGCACCGAAAATGGTTACTATTGCAGAACTTGGCAGCATTAAATATGCGGGACTTTCAATTCCCGTATATACCCTTGTGACCCTCGGATGTTCGGTTGTTATAATGGTTGCGCTCAGCCTTTTTGTAAAATATACAAAAACCGGACGAGCTATGATAGCTGTTTCCGAAGACAGAGGTGCAGCACAGCTTATGGGTATCAATGTAAACCGCATAATTATGATAACCTTTGCAATAGGCTCAGGTCTTGCGGCTTTTGCGGGACTTTTTATGCTTATGAAATCACCGAGCCTTTCAAATACTCTCGGTGCAATGCCCGGTATCAAAGCCTTTACCGCTGCGGTAATCGGTGGTATCGGTTCAATTCCCGGAGCAATGCTCGGCGGTATTCTTATGGGAATTATCGAAGCTTTTTCACTTACCGTTCCCGTTATTGCACCTTATACCGATGCAATTGAATTTCTTATTCTTATAATAATACTTCTTGTGAAACCTACAGGCATACTCGGCAAGAAGAGAAGGGAGAAGGTATGATGACAAAGCTTAAAAGCATAAGATGGAATTATTACCTCAACTATATCATAATTGCTGTTTTTACTGCTGTTTTTGCAATACTTTCTCTCACAGGATTTATTGACAGCTCCGATAAATATCTCCTTGAAAAAATCGCAATATCCATAACCCTTGCGGTATCTCTCAGTATCGTAGTAGGTTTTCTCGGTGAGCTTTCCCTCGGTCATGCAGGATTTATGTGCATAGGCGCATATCTCGGAGGCAAGGCTGCGGTTATTCTTGAACCGATTCTCGGAGAATGGCCTACCCTTATAATTGCACTTTGCATCGGTGGCGTTGTTGCCGCAGTTTGCGGTCTTATAATAGGACTTCCCGCTCTGCGTTTGCGTGGCGACTATCTTGCGATAGTTACCCTTGCTTTCGGTGAAATAGTTCGCTCTATTTTTATGAACTCCGACAAAAACTCCTTCGGAGGCTCTCTCGGACTTGATACTCCGAGATTTGATAAAGATGTCCTCTTTATCGTTGCATTTGTTATGGTTCTTTTGACACTTATGGTGACTCAAAACCTTATTCGTTCAAAACACGGACGAGCAATTACCGCTATCCGTGATAACGAAATTGCCGCAAGGGCAACGGGTATCAATGTCACAAAATACAAGCTCCTTGTATTTATTATATCCTCTTTCTTTGCTGGAATTGCAGGTGTGCTTTACAGCTATTCAAACTTCACCGTTCAAAGCACAAAGTTCAGCTATAACTACTCAATAGAGATACTTGTTATGGTCGTACTCGGTGGAATGGGAAATATTAACGGCTCTATTATTGCTGCTGCTCTTATAACCTTCCTTGATGTTGAGCTTCAGACAATCCTCACCGGTAACCTTGCTGTTCTTCAGGACCTTATCTATGCACTTATCCTCATTGTGCTTGTAATTTATAATAATGCACCTGCACTTAAACCTTTCCGCGAAAAATACAATCTTAAAACTCTGATAAACAGATCGAAAACCATAACCCCCTCAAAAAATAAGGACGACGAAGCTAAATGGGACCGTGTTCCCACTAAGATTAAAATGGATGAGATCCTTTCTGTGGATCTTCAGGTATCATCTCCTTATGCACCCGATAAACCCGAAAAGGAGGCTGATG
>CAZEKU010000161.1:0-2846 GCA_964512935.1 uncultured Oscillospiraceae bacterium
CTCATCTGGTAGAGCGCGACCTTGCCAAGGTCGAGGTAGCGAGTTCGAGCCTCGTAACCCGCTCCAAAAAGAAGCTCATTCTTCGGAATGAGCTTTTTTGTTTATCTGAAATCATTAAAATCTATCGTATTTATTCATTTTTGTAGTGCAAAACCGATTTTACTGTGATATAATAAAATTTACAAAACTTATCGAAAGGAGATTCGGAGAATGGCATATCGTGTTGTCGTAAAATGTGGCGGCGGAGCATTTTTTGTTCCGAATGAAGCGATAAAAAACATAAAAACCGAAACCGCAGCGCAGCTCCGAGTACTCCTTATCGCTCTCAGCAGAGGTTTTTCAGAAACTACTCCGGAGGACATTGCATCGGAGCTCGGAATAATTCCCGCAGATGCGAAAGAACTTCTTGACCATTGGGTTTCAAAGGGTATCCTTGAATCAGATTCCTCCCCAGCTGTAAAAACCGAAATTCAAACCGAAACGAAGGTCGCTGAGCCTAAAAAAGATACACCTAAACCTCCTGAAACAAAGCTTACCATGAAAGAGGTTTATGAGCTCCGTGAAAAAGATTCTAATATCGCGCACGTTCTTGCTGAGGCGGAGCGCATTTTGGGAAAAACCTTCACCTCCTCCGATACGGAAACAATAGTCTGGCTTATATCTTATGCCGGAGTCTCTCCGGAAGTGCTGATGACCGTAATCGGCTACTGTGCCTCCATTGGAAAAGTAAATTTGCGATATATCCAAAAAACCGCTCTTGAGTGGCTTGATTCCGGAATTGAAACCATTGAGGCTGCTGAGGAGCGTATTCACGCACTTAATGAGGCTAAAAGCTGGGAGGGCGAAGTTAAGCGTGTGCTTGAAATTTACGGCAGAAATCTTGTTTCTAAGGAAAAAGAGTTTTGCGAAAGCTGGCGACTATACAAAATTTCTCCAGAACTTATACATTTTGCATACGAAAAATGTATAGAAAAAACAGCCAAACTTTCGTTCCCGTATATAAATAAAATCCTGCTCAGTTGGCATCAAAAAGGTATCAAAACCGTTGCCGAGGCTGCTGCCGAAAATAAATCTAAAGCAGAAGATAAAAAGCCTTCTTTCGATTTGGATGAACTTGAGCGTCGCATGATGCTCGACGATTCCGTAGTTTGAGCACGGAAACTTTTTTATAAATTTAAATGTAGTGATTTTTATTTTATTTTTTACAGAAAGGGCGTTTTTATAAATGGCCTACTCTTCCGAAGTTTATGTCAGTGCAAAGCGCATTCTTGATGAGCGCAGAACCCGTGCAGAAAATCTTGCAACATTAAAAAAAGCTGATATTTACGACAAATTTCCGGAAATTGCAAAGCTTGATCTTGAACTTTCCCGAAATATGGCAGACCTTTCCGTGCTCATTCTCAGAGGCGGAAAAGAGCTTGACAAAGCTCTTTTGGAAATGCAGCTTGAAAATGAAAGAATAAGTCAAAAAAGGGCTGCACTTCTTATGGCAAACGGCTTTCCCGCAGACTACCTTGAACCGAAATACAGCTGTGAAAAATGCTGTGACATAGGTAGAAAAGGCGGTATTCTGTGCTCATGCTATAAAGAACTTTGCCGCAGCGAAGCTCAAAAAGAGCTTGCGGCAAGCTCAGGCTCATCCGAATGCTCATTCGAGAATTTTGACCTTTCGTACTATGCAGATAACGGTGTTTCGGATGGTACTAACCCTCGCAGAAAAATGCAAAATTATTACAATTTTTGCATAAATTATGCAAAATCCTTTTCCGAAAATTCTCCGAGCATAGTTATGATCGGCAAAACAGGTCTCGGAAAAACACATCTTTCTCTTTCCATTGCAAAAACTGTTATTGATAACGGTTTCGGAACTGTTTATATTCCCGCACAAAAGCTTGTTTCAAGCCTTGAGCGTGAATATTTTTCAAATGGCGGCGGTGATACCGCTATGAACAAATTTCTCGGCTGCGATTTGCTTATAATAGACGACCTCGGCGCAGAATTTCCATCTACCTTTGCAAGCTCCGCAATGGGTAACCTTATAAATGAGCGACTTTATAAAAAGCGCCCAACTATAATAAGTACAAATCTCACCGTAAAAGAGCTTACCGACAGATATTCCGAACGAACTGCAAGCCGTATTCTCGGTGAATACAAAAGGCTTTTGTTTGTCGGAGAGGATATAAGATTTTTAAAAAACCGCTAATTGAAAGGAAGTAGAACTATGAAAGTGCGTCCTGCATCAAAAGCAGATATAAACGATGTTTTAGGCTGTGTTCGCCGTATTAAGCGCGAATATTTTGAGGCAAACAATATTCCCCAGTGGAATGACGATTACCCCTCAAGGGAGATTTTTTCCGCAGATGTGGATAAAAAATCCCTTTACGTAATGCATATGGGCGAAGTTCTTGTGGGATTCGGTGTATTCTCCGCAGAAAACGAGCCTACCTATAACGAAATTGACGGAGAATGGCTTACCGACGGCGGAAATTATCTCGTTGTTCACAGATTCGGAATAAATCCCGACTGGCACGGGATGGGAATGGGCTCCGCACTTATTGGACTTGCAGACAAAATTTGCGAAGTCAAAAAAATCCCCTCAATCCGTGTTGATACACATGAATCAAATATTTCAATGCAAAAGCTCCTTGAAAAATGCGGATACAAAAAATGTGGAACAATTCATCTTCAAAACGGCGATCCCCGTATTGCTTTTGAAAAAATTATTTAATATGTATAAAATAAAAACATCCGTGCAGAAATTCTGCACGGATGTTTTTATTTGATGATTTCTTTTAGTATGTGATTTTTATAGAATTTCTTTAATTTCGTAAAGCGAATTTATCTCA
>CAZEKU010000162.1:0-2823 GCA_964512935.1 uncultured Oscillospiraceae bacterium
TGGGTTCAGTTCTTTTTATAAACAACAATAGCTCCGATACCTCATGGATATTCAGCGGCGAAAGCTGTTCTTCACAGTTCATTGAGATGCAAAACATGGTATATGAGCTTTTTGAAAACTGATTAAAAAAAGGCACCGCCCTTGTGGGCGGTGCCTTTTTATTATACCTTTGCTTCATCAACCATAGTTTGGAAAACTGTGGAAATCTCCTCATATTTATCCACCATGGCGTTAAGGCGGTCGCTGTGTTTTGTAATTCCATCCGCCTCATATTTATCACGAAGCTCGCTCCATTCTTTCGGATATTTTGCTGTAAGCTCCAAAAGAAGTGCAAAAAATCCGTCATGGTCGAGCTTTTTAGTTCTTGCCTGTTTTTCAGCAGGAAGAATATAGCTTGTAAATACATCGCTTACCTTTTGACGGGCAGTCATAAGTGCTACTTCAGCATCCTCACGACTTTCAATGAGGGTTTCAAGTATCTCCTCATTCTCCATTTTTTCTGTAGCGAGATAAATTCTCATATCGTCAGCAAGTCTTGGAATAGGTTTCATTTTTTCCTCCTCATTTTATGCCTGCCATAATATAGGCGCATTTATAAACATCACCGCAGCCGAGAGTTATAACAAGATCACCGGGTTTTGCATTTGCAAGGGTGTATTCTGCAATTTCCTCAAAGCTGTTGAACCAACAGCTTCCGGGAATTTTAGCTGCAAGGTCTTTTGTATACACATTATAGGTATTCTTTTCACGGCTTCCCATAATTTCGCTCATTACAACATGGTCAGCTACCGAAAGAGCCTTTACAAAATCATCCATCAAAAGCGCTGTTCTGGAATATGTAAAGGGCTGAAAAACTGCCCATACCTCGTTAAAATCCATTTCCTTAGCCGCTTTAAGGGTAGCCTCAATCTCAGTAGGATGATGTGCATAATCATCGGCTATTGTTACACCGTTTACCTCACCGAGCACCTCAAAGCGTCTTCCTGCACCGGGGAATTTATCAATATGCTCCGCAACCTGTTCCGGAGCCATTCCCACATAAATGCAGGCTGCCGCACATGCGATAGAGTTGAGTATATTATGTTTCCCGGGTATTGTAAGCTCAATTTCAGCTATGGGTTCGCCCTTATGCATAAGGGTATATCCCGAACGGGCACCGCCGAGTTTATGGACATCCTTTGCCCAATAATCGTTGGTTTCACTCCAACCGAAGGTTATTATCTCCTTATCAAGACCCTCTACCGCTTTCATGGAATTTGCATCATCACCATTTACAATAATCGGGCCTGTGCTGTTCTGTGCAAATTTGCGGAAGGATTTTATTGCACCATCCACCGTTTTGAAATAATCAAGGTGGTCATTATCAATATTAAGGATTATAGAAATATCGTTTGAAAGTTTTAAGAATGTATCCACAAATTCGCAGGCTTCCACAACGAAAATATCGCTTTTACCTGCTCTTCCGCTTCCACCGAGAGCCTTTACCTTTCCGCCTATAAATGCGCTTGGATCAAATCCTCCCTCAAGCAACACCTGTGCAATCATTCCGCTTGTGGTAGTTTTACCATGAGTTCCCGCAACGCAAATTGCCTTGCTGTATCTTTTCGAAAGTATACCGAGCATTTCGCTTCTTTCAAGGCAGGGCACTCCGCTTGCTTTTGCAGCAATAAGCTCAGGGTTATCAGCCATTATAGCTGCTGTGTAAACAATTAAGTCTGCGCCCTCGATATTTTCGGCCTTTTGACCGAAAATTACATCAATTCCCATTTTGCGCTCAATTTTCGTGGTTTCGGTTTCGTTATTATCCGAACCTGTTATATAAAATCCCTCATTATGTAAAATCTGTACCATCGGAAACATTCCCGATCCACCGATTCCTATAAAATGAAGATGTTTTTTATCCTTAAGAATGTTTTCATCAACTGTCACAGCATTTCCCTCCTCATGTGGGTCGGCGTTTGCCGCATAATAATCCTTTTATATTATACAGCTAAATTACAAAAAAATAAACAGTTTTTAATCATTTTTTATTTTATATAAGCCATTAAAAGGCTCCTCAAAAAATTTTTTTGAAAAATTTAAAAATTTTTCGATCATTTTGCCCGATTTTGATCGTATATATATGTAACGCACCGAACAAATCGGATAAGCAGTTACAAAAAAACAATATAAAGGAGTTGCATTACTATGCAGAAAAAAATTAAGGTAATTAAAAAAGAGAAAAGATTTAACATCCCTGCACCTGAAAAAGATATCAGCTGCAAAAACAATGTACTTGAAAGTATGGATGAATTCGGTTTTGCTGTGACCGACAATACACCCGATGGTTACAAAATTGATTTGACGGTGTACAACAAAATGCGTGAGGTTTTTGATTACTATCTGTGGCTCAAAGAATCACCCGCCCACGAAGATCTTCAAATCAAGGTTGGAAAACCGGTATCCGAATTCGACCAAACAACCGGATATCTGCGTGTAGATATGGAACACTTCGATATGTGGAATAATCTTCTGCACACCCGTTTTTCCGAAGAAATGGCAAAAGTAGATGTGTATGAAATCTACCCTCTCCACGACAAACTTGCAATTGATATGTCGTTCAACAACCTCTACGTTCCTATCTAAATCCAAAAATCCATATTGCTGCCCGCCTCACAAAGCAGCATCATCTGCCGTGCTCAAATTTGAGCACGGCTTTTTTATGAAAAAATTCCAATTATAGTTTTCTTTTCAAAAATGCCCATATATGGATTATCCAAACAAAATTACTAAAATATGGGGCTTGACATTTTTAATTTTACAGAGTAAATAATATATAGAAAG
>CAZEKU010000163.1:0-2806 GCA_964512935.1 uncultured Oscillospiraceae bacterium
CTGGTGGCCTTTTTGTATTTCTCTTTGTATTAGCTTTATGAAAACCTGGGTTTTTCCGCTTCCCGTTACACCAAAAAGCAGGGCTGCACTTCCGCTTTTTTCATCGCAGAGCTTTGATATTCCGTCAAATGCAGACTGCTGTTCTTCGGAAAGTACAATATCTTCCGGGTTCATTCGCTTAAAATCATTTTTATACGGGCGGCGGAAAGTTTCCTGCTCAAAAAATTCAACCGCACCCTTTTTTTCGAGAGTTTCGACTACGGATTTCCCCGCTGAAGTGAAATAGCTTATTTCTTTAACGCAGGCGGCACCCGCCTCGATTAAAAATTCGAGCACCTCTTTTTGTTTGGGTGTAGCTTTTTCGAGCAGCGATGTGCCCTGTTTATTAAGTTCCTCTTCTTTTTCGGACAGTTTTACCATTTTTTCGGTTTCATCACCGATTTTTCTCTTTGTGCTTTCAAGCCTTTTCAAAAGGCCTCGATTTACCATTGAATCTATGAAAGCTCCGTCCGAAAATCCGAATGCTTTAATTAAAGCCTCGCCATCTGCACCGTTTTTATGCTTTTTAAGCCAATTTAGTATTCGATGTTCCTCGTCATTTTCAGAATCGGTTACTGCGGCAAAATATTTATAAATCGGCTTATAATTAAGTCCCGGAGGAAGCATTGCTTTAACTGCTTCAAAAAGAGGGCAAAAGGTTCTTACCGAAAGATTTTTCGCAAGCTCCGCAAGTTCCTCGGAGATTACAGGTTCTTCATCAAGAAGGCTTGATATCGCCTTTATTTTTCTTGTATCGCCGTTTATTTCTTCGGTAATTTCAAAAACCATTCCCTGACGCCTTTTTTCTCCTGCGCCGAAAGGAACCATTACTCTGCAGCCGACTTTTATTTTATTTTCAAATTCATTCGGAACAAAATAATCAAAGAGTTTATCAAAACCGAAAGCGGCTTTATCCACTGCTATTTTTGCTATCATAGGTAAAGCCCCTTTCTTTTTTTCTTAGGAAAGATCCATATCGTCGAGATAGAGATATCCGTTTGTTGCAATATAATCTTTTCTTCCCTGGAGATTATCTCCGAGAAGAAGATCGAACATTTCTGCCGTAGCGGCAGCCTCGCTCGGTGTGACCTTTATAAGTCTGCGTGTTTCCGGATTCATGGTGGTGAGCCACATCATATCCGGTTCGTTTTCACCGAGACCTTTAGAGCGCTGGACTGTATATTTTGCTTTTCCGAGTTTTTCTACAATACGAGCCTTTTCTTCCTCCGTATAGGCGAAATAGGTATCGTCCTTGCAGGTTATTTCATAAAGCGGAGATTCCGCAATATAGACATATCCTTCCTCAATAAGTGTTGGAGTAAGTCTGTAAAGCATTGTCAAAATAAGCGTTCTTATCTGGTATCCATCAACGTCGGCATCGGTACAGATTACAACCTTATTCCAACGGAGGTTTTCGATATCAAAGGACGAAAGCTCCTTATTCGCCTTGCTTTTTACCTCAACTCCGCAGCCGAGCACCTTTAAAAGGTCGGTTATGATATCGCTTTTGAAGATTTTATCATAATCCGCTTTAAGGCAGTTCAATATTTTTCCTCGAACGGGCATTATTGCTTGGAATTCGGAATCTCTTCCCTGTTTACAAGCGCCTAAAGCGGAGTCACCCTCTACGATATATATCTCTCGGCGGGAGGTATCCTTTGTTCTGCAATCCACAAATTTTTGTACACGGTTTGTCATATCCATGGTTGCAGTGAGTTTCTTTTTAAGATTTTGACGGGTCTTTTCCGCATTTTCACGGCTGCGCTTATTTATGAGCACCTGCTCCGCAACTCTTGCGGCATCATCCGGATTTTCGATAAAGAAAACCTCAAGCTGATGCTTCAAAAACTCCGTCATTGCCTCGGCGATAAACTTATTTGTTATTGCCTTTTTGGTTTGGTTTTCATAGGAGGTCTGTGTTGAGAAAGACGATGATACAAGCACAAGGCAATCTTCGACATCCTGGAAATTTATCTTGCTTTCATTTTTCAGATATTTATTATTTGCTTTGAGATAGGTATCTATTTGGCTTACAAAAGCAGATTTTACTGCCTTTTCGGGAGAGCCTCCGTGTTCAAGGTGGCTTGAGTTATGGTAATACTCTATTGCCTTTACTTTGTTTGAGAAACAGCAGGCAAACTGCATTTTCACCTTGTATTCGGGTTTATCTTCACGGTCTCGACCTGTTCTTTCACCCTGCCAAAACTGTATTCCCGTAAGGACAGCCTCTTCGCCTGCAATTTCTTTTACATAGTCGCTTATTCCGTTTTCGTAGACATATTCGAATGTTTCAAAACCGCCTGTAAGCTTTTGATCACGAATTACGAAAATTATTCCGGAGTTTACAACTGCCTGGCGTTTTATTACCTCTTTATACCATTCTATCGGGATTGCTATATCGGTAAAAACATCGTTATCGGGTTTCCAACGGATTTTTGAACCTGTTTTACGCTTTGTGGTAGGTTCTTTTTGAAGTCCTCCGACATTTTCGCCCTTTTCAAAATGGAGCTTATATATAAATCCATCACGGCAAATTTCCGCATCCATCCATTCGGAGGAATACTGAGTTGCACAAAGTCCGAGACCGTTGAGTCCAAGCGAAAATTCATAATCGCCCACTCCCTCATATTTTCCTCCTGCATAAAGTTCGCAGAAAAGCAGTTCCCAGTTATATCTTTGTTCGTTATTGTTCCAATCTACCGGACAGCCTCGACCGAAGTCCTCAACTTCTGTAGAACCGTCGTTATAGCGAGTAACGATTATTTTT
>CAZEKU010000164.1:0-2804 GCA_964512935.1 uncultured Oscillospiraceae bacterium
TATGCAATCCGGGAATGGAATGTATAGAGGCGGCACTTTATCCGGAGGTAACTGACGCCTATTATTTTGTACTCGGTAAGGACGGTTCACATATTTTTTCAAAAACTTATGAAGAACACCTTGCTGCAATGCAGAATACGGAACAGAATATATCCGTTGATGACAGTGCGATTGAAAATCAAGACAGTTTAAAACAATAAAGAGGTTTGGTAAATGATAGAATATGATAAAGATGCGATTGTTCCGCCGTATATAACGGAATATTTGCGTGCAAAAACAGTACATTATGATGAATTTCTACATTCGCTTGAAAAATATGCGGAAGAAGGTCCCCATGATTTTGCGGACGATTCCATAACCGATCAGCCCGAAAGAGCAATTGTTGCGGAGCTTATCCGTGAACGTATGCTTGTTGACCTTGAGGACGAAGTGCCTCACGGTATAGCAGTTTCAATTGAGGCTATGAAAGAGCGTGCAGGCAAAGATTTAGTCGATATTGACGCTGTTATTTATTGTGAGCGTGAAAGCCATAAAGGCATAATTATCGGCAAAAAAGGCGCAATGCTCAAAAAAATCGGAAGCGAGTCAAGAACAAGCGTCGAGCGTTTCCTCGGCTGCAAAGTAAATCTTCAGCTTTGGGTAAAAGTAAAAGAAGATTGGCGTAACCGTGACGGACTTCTTCGTAACTTTGGTTTTACCGAACAATAAAATATAACTTTTTTTACCTCACATAACCGGAATGTAAATTCATAAAATGATATTGCAAATCCATTTTTTAATGTGGGGTAGAAATATGAACGAAAAAAGCTGGAACGATTTTGAAAAAACAGGGACAATAAGCGATTATTTGAATTATAAGCTTTACAATAGAAATGTCATAAACGAAAAAATAAATTCGGGTGAAATAAAACCGGCACTCCCTACCGATGTTGGAAAGCCGGAGGAAAGCTCCGATTTCAAAAAGCTCCATTTTTCCGTAAACGGTGGGATAGGTTATGCAAATCAAAACCAAGGGCATAGTCCTCAAGGTACAGGATTATAATGAAAACGATAAGCTCCTTACCGTTCTGACGGAGGAGAGAGGAGTTATATATGCTTATGCTTCCGGTGCAAGAAGAATGAAAAGTGCTCTTGCACCGGTTTCATCAATGCTCAGCTACGGTGAATTTGTGTTTTTTAAAAACAGAGAGAAATACACAGTCGATTCAGCAGAAAGCGAAAGACTTTTTTTCGGAATACGCAAGGATCTTGACAGCCTTGCCTATGCAAGCTATTTTTGCGAACTCTGTTTAAGCTGTGCAAACCCGGAGGAGGATTCTAAAGATATTTTAAGACTTCTCCTCAACACCTTACATATGCTTGAAAATAAAAAAATGCACCCGGCTATGCTCAAGGCAATTTTTGAACTTCGCCTTATGAGTATTATCGGTTATGCACCGGATTTGATAGCCTGCTCCGAATGTGGAGAGTTTGAAAAAAACGCTTATTGGTTTAATGTAAGAAGCGGAAATTCAGTCTGTACAGATTGTGCTCCGAATGCAGCAAGCGATGATGTCCTGCTGTCAAAAGCTGCATTTCTTGCCGCAAGACATATTGTTTATGCACCTATGGAACAGCTTTTTTCTTTTAGAGTAGGAGAAAATTCTCTTATAGAACTTTCAAATGCAGCAGAAAAATATACAATTACACAAACGGATAAAATTTATCCGACACTTGAATTTTTAAATTCTATTCGTTCTTTCTGATTTTATAATTTGAAGTAAACTTCAGAGGTAGAAATATGACCGAAAATAAACATCAAAGGGCTCTTGAGCTTGACAAGATTCTCGCAATGCTTGCGGATTGTACAGGCTGCGATGACAGCCGCCGTCTTGCCCTTGAAACAGAGCCTAAAACAACGCTCCGAGAGGCACAGCGACTTATGGACAGAACTGCTGATGCCTATATGCTTTCCGCAAGATTCGGAGCACCCTCTCTCCACGGAGTAAAAAATGTAACAGGTTCCCTTAAGCGTGCAAAAATGGGCGCTACGCTTTCTTTGCCGGAATTTATAGATATTGAAAGATTTTTAAAAGCACTTCGTGAGATGAAAGATTTTCGCAGCAACTATGAGGGTGAAAAGGAAACATCTCTTGATGAGCTATTCCAAAGTCTTATGCCTAATAAGACCATTGAGGATAAAATAGGCTTTACCGTTGTATCCGAGGAGGAGGTAAGCGATACCGCAAGCCCTGCCCTTGCTGATATACGAAGAAAAATAAGAAATTCACAAAGCAAGGTAAAGGAACAGCTTGACCGCCTTATCCATTCAAACACATATCAAAAATATCTCCAAGAACCGATAGTAACTATGCGTGACGGAAGATACTGCGTTCCGGTAAAAGCGGAATACAGAAGTGAGATAAAAGGTATGGTACACGATACCTCCGGCTCCGGTGCAACAATTTTTATCGAGCCTGCGGGAGTTGTGGATGAAAATAACGAAACCCGTGTTCTAAAGGCAAAGGAACAGCAGGAAATCCAGCGAATCCTCTATGAGCTTTCCTGCGACATAGGAAATCATGCGGATTCTTTTATCGAGGATTATTCCGCATTAGTAGAGCTTGATCTCTATTTTGCAAAGGCACGCCTTGCCTCAAAAATGAATGCAGCGGTGCCTAATCTTTCCGATGACGGAAAGGTTCACCTTTCAAAGGCACGCCATCCGCTTATAGATAAAAACAAAATAGTCCCAATAGATATTTCTCTCGGCTATGATTACGATGTGCTTGTAATAACAGGCCCTAATACGGGAGGAAAAACCG
>CAZEKU010000165.1:0-2800 GCA_964512935.1 uncultured Oscillospiraceae bacterium
GTTTTCTCCATTTTTTCACTGTAAGGAATAAGTTGTACTTTCATAATGTCCTCCTTTTTCTCGGTGAATTGGAATTATATAGGCCTTTTTTAGGAAAGCTCACCGGGCATTCCTTTTAGGCAAATTTGATGTTTTTAAATCAGCCGGTAACTACTGTACCAATGCTTTCGCCCTGTATTGCTTTTACTATATTTTCAGGATCATCAAGGTTAAAAACCAAAACGGGCATATTATTGTCACGGCAAAGTGCCGCAGAGGTTGCGTCCATAACAGCAAGCTCTTTATCGAGTACCTCTTTAAATGTAAGGGTCTCATAGCGTTTTGCATCGGGATATTTATGCGGGTCTTTATCGTAAACTCCGTCAACCATTGTGGCCTTAAAGAATATATCCGCATTTATTTCCACGGCTCTCAAAGCACTTGCGGTATCGGTTGAAAAACAGGGTCTTCCGATTCCTCCTCCGAAAACAACTACTCTGCCCTTGCTCAAATGTCTTGTAGCTCTTCCTTTTATGAAAAGCTCAGCTATTTCGGGCATTGAAATAGCTGTTTGAACTCGGGAATCAACTCCCATCTGTTCAAGCGTATCGCTTACAGCTATGGCATTTATAACAGTTGCAAGCATTCCCATATGGTCTGCTCTTGTTCTATCCATATTTCCGCTTGAACGACCACGCCAGAAGTTTCCTCCGCCGACTACAATTGCGACCTCCGCACCAAGGTCGACACATTTTTTAATACTTTCGCAAATTGGGGTAATGATGTTAAAATCGAGGCCGACTCCCTTTGGTCCGGCAAGTGCCTCGCCGCTTATTTTTATGAGTACTCTTTTGTATTTCAGTCCCATGTCATATCGCTCCAATCGTCATAGCATGAAGAAGCACATTCCTCTCCCTATTCTATATTATTTTACTATATTAAAGAACAGATGTAAAGATTAAAAATAATAAATTTCAATTTTATAAAAAGATAAAAGCCCGCACATTCAGTACGAGCCTTTATCTTTTGAGTAGCGCAAAATTATTTCTTGAAAACAAGAGCCATCGCACAAAGTGCGGTAACTGCTCCAATAACGGAAATTACAGGAGCACCGGTATTTGGGTTGTTTTCTATTACGCTATCGGAATCATCATTTTCTATTTTATCTGAAACGGCAGCGATATATTTGAGATGATGACAGGTTTCACAAATGTTGAATCTGTAATTATGTTCTTCCAAATCAAGTATCTCATTGCAGTCTTCTCTGCCACAGATTTTCCAATGGTTTTCTTTATCTTTCATCCATTCGCCGCTGTAATCGTGACCAAGCGGATCAATATTTTCAACAACTGTTTCTTGAGTTTCAGTCCATTCTATTTCGTTGTTAAACTCTGCTGTGTATTTAGTTTTACCTTTTTCCGTACATGTAGCCGCTGTTTCCTCCTCGGATTTTACAGAAATAGATTCTTCAACAGCTGTGTGGGATTTATTACCTTTGCAAGTACGAGTTGCTTTGCAGGAGGAATAATCTTCGCTCCATTCATAATTAACTTCCCAATCGTGGGAAACGATTATATTGCATACTGCTTTCTTTTCGCCTGCACTGGCGGTAACACTTGCTTCGCCTACTCCCACAACAGTTACTTTTCCGTTTTGATCAACTGTTACCACATTATCATTGCTTGATTTCCATGAAACCGTTTTATCTGTTGCATTGTCCGGGCTTACTGTTGCAGTAAGCTGTGCAGTTTTATCCGAACAGGTCAAATTGAGGTTATATTTATCGAGTGTAACTCCTGTTACATCTACTACAAGGGTATCTCTTTGCCATGTAAGTAACGGATATCCGCTGTTTACATTGTTCTTATCCTCTTTGTAGGCACTTTCGAGAGTAGGTGCAAGTGCTTTAAGCTGCTCAGATGTTTTGTTCTTCCTAAAGCTTATATTGTTTTCTGCTACACCGTCTGTGACAAGTGTGTTCTCCAAATAATAGCAATTTGTAATGCCGCTGGCTAATCCGGTACCTTCTCCGTAAGTAATAGCATATGCTCTTTTGCCGCTTCCATTTGCAGTAACTGTACCCGTAGAATAGCAATTTTCTATTGTCGAGCTGCTTATTGAACCGACAATTCCTGCAACTTTAGCATTTCCGCTGACATTGCCCACATTATAGCAATTGCTTATTGTCACATCCACCTGTGCTCCTCCGGCTATTCCGCCTACAGAAGAATTTCCACCTACAATTGTTACTGCACTGTAGCAATTTTCAATCTTGCCATTTGCATCAACATATCCTACAATTCCGCCTATTGCCGCATTAAAATTAGGTGCTGTTATTCGTCCTTCCACACCTAAATTTTTAACTGTACCACCGTATCCGATATCCGCAAAAAGTCCGAGATAAACATTTGCGGAGCTTGTTTCTTCTGTATAAATATACAGATTTTTTATAACATGACCGTCGCCATCAAAGGTTCCTTTATATCTTTGGGGACCGCTTTTTCCGATAGGAACCCAAGAACCGGTATTATTGCTTCCGCAAACAGTCGACAAATCTATATCTTTAGTAAGCTTTGCATTTATGGTATTATATCCTTTATTTACATAATCTGCGAACCATTTAAGTTCGGCAGCTGTTCCGATCAGATAGTTGTTATCCTTATCTTTTTGCGGTTCGCTTGTTGCGAAAGCGGTTACTTGTGCTACACCTAAAATCATCATTAAGCACAAAAGTAAGCTAATAATTGATTTTCTCATTTTTCTGCTCCCTTAAACTCTGATATTAAAAAAGCAATCAGGAGTCTTTATTCTTTGTCAAATA
>CAZEKU010000166.1:0-2730 GCA_964512935.1 uncultured Oscillospiraceae bacterium
CAAAAAGCAGAAACATTAAAAACAAAGAAATTCCGAGGTGCATAGCGTTTTTTGACAGTTTTTTCATAAAATCACCGCTTTCCATATTAGTAGGATCATCTTCAGAATACTACAAAAAATACAATGCCAATAAAAAAGTGCGATGCCAAAGCATCGCACTTTTTTATTGATGAAAATTATTCGGTCTCTTTTTCCTTTTCGACCATGGTTTCTGCACCAAGAAGGAATTTGTCGGCAAAGGTGAGAAGGTATCCTTTACCGGGCTCAAAATCCATTCCGGCAACCTCAAGGTTTACATTGAAATGGGGAACATTTATGCACATTCCGCTTTGCGGTTCGGCAAAAACAAGAGCATTTTCGCCATAGCGAACAAATTTAAGCAAAATTTCCATGGTTTCAAGAATTTTATAATGAGGACAGCTGGGCCAATAGTCGATATCGTCGATATTTGAATCGTACATACCGTGGTCTATCATATCTTCGATAAGAAGATATACTGCCTGTTTTGTGGAATCGGGGGTGATACCACGAACAACGCTCGGGTGTTTGTTATAGAGTATAAGAGTGCCCTCTTTAAGTTCTTCGGAAGGTTTCATTTGGATATTCTCCTTTCGGTGCTCAAAATCAATAACGGAGTTTAATTGCTACCCAACCGCCGTGCTCAAGGCGTTTTTCAGTAACAAAACCTGCCTCATGGCAAGCGTCTTCGACTTCGTTTGCACGGGTATCAATAATTCCGGAAACGATGAGCACGCCACCTTTGAGCAGATAATCCTTTACGGTGCTCAAAAGGCGGATTATAACATCTGCGACAATATTTGCGGTAACAACCTCAAATTTTCCGTGTACCTTATCGGTAAGATCTCCGCAAACAAACTCTGTTTTATCGGAAACATTGTTTATTTCGGCGTTTTCGTTAGCTACTTTTACTGCAACGGGGTCGATATCGACACCCAATGCGGATTTTGCACCCAAAAGAACGCCTCCGACTGAAAGAATACCGCTTCCGGTACCCACATCGAGAATATGAGTTTCGGGAGTTACGGTTTCCTCAAGAAGCTCAAGGCAAAGGCGAGTTGTATCATGTGTACCGGTGCCGAATGCCATACCGGGATCAAGTCGCATTTGAACATCGTCTCCCGAGGGAGTAAATTCCTCCCAAGAGGGGGTAACAACAATACGCTTGCCTATGCGCTGAGTGTGATAATATTTTTTCCAGTTGTTAGCCCAATCCTCTTCGTTTACACCGATAACGGATATTTCATATTCAATACCTTCGGCATCAAGGCGTGAGCCTAAAAATTCAACACATTCTGCGGCAGCTTTTTCCTGTTTGATATAAACATGAATGAGAGAATGAGTACGATCTCGATCAAGAAGCTCCTGTTCAATAAGGTCAACATGAGCAATATCCCATACGACATTTTCAAGGTCGCTGTAATCCTCGACATAAATACCCATATCTGCTATTACTGTGCAAATGTCGCTTGCACGGGCTGTATCTTCGGTTTTAACTTTTACGGTAAGCTCGTTCCAGGTTTCCATTTTAATCTCCCTTGAATGCGTCTTTTATTTTGTTGAAAAAGCTTTTTCTCTTTGTATAGTTTTTATCGCCGGTGGAGGAATCAAAATCCTTGAGCAAATCCTTTTGTTTAGAGCTGAGATTTGTAGGAACTTCGATATTAACTCTTACATATTGATCGCCACGACCACGGCTGTTAACATACTGAATACCTTTATTGCGAAGTCTGAAGGTAGTTCCGGGCTGAGTTCCTTCGGGGATGCTGTAGGATACCTGTCCGTCAATGGTAGGAACGGTTATTTCGTCACCGAGCACAGCTTGAGTAAAGGTAAGCGGAATATCAACCCATACATCAAAGCCGTCACGCTGAAAAATAGGATCCTCTTTTACGGAAACAGTGACATTAAGATCGCCGGAAGGGCCTCCGTTGACACCGTCATCACCCATTCCACGAACAACAAAGGTCTGACCGTTGTCAATTCCTGCGGGGATATCTACGGAAATTCTCTTGCTGTGACGAATTCTTCCCATACCGTTACAGGTATTGCAGGGGTCGTTTACAACTTTACCCTTGCCGCCACAGCGTGAACATGCCTTAACAGTCTGTATTACACCGAAAGGACTGCGCTGCTGAACACGAACTTGACCGCTGCCGTGACATTCGGGACAGGTTTCGGGAGATGTTCCGGGTTTAGCACCGCTGCCGTTACAGTCTGAGCAACGCTCAAGACGCTGTATCGGAATTTCCTTTTTACAGCCTTTTGCAGCTTCCATAAAGCTGAGCTGAATGCGAACCTGAGTATCATTTCCACGAATAGGGCCATTGGGGTTTCTTGTTTTAGTGGAACCACCAAATCCGAAACCACTGAAAATATCGCCGAAAATATCATTGAAGTCACCGAAATCTCCGGTGGCGTACTGCTGATATTTGCCATATCCACCCTGACCGCCGCCGTAGGAAGGATCTACACCTGCGTGGCCGAATTGATCGTATCGGGAACGCTTTTGTTTATCTGAAAGGACTTCGTAGGCTTCGCCTACTTCCTTAAATTTCGCTTCTGCGGTTTTATCATCCGGATTGAGGTCGGGATGATATTTTTTCGCCAGTTTACGATATGCCTTTTTTATTTCATCGTCGGTTGCGCTTTTTTAAACACCGAGAACCTCGTAATAGTCGCGCTTATCCGCCATTGTTGCATCACCTTACT
>CAZEKU010000167.1:0-2720 GCA_964512935.1 uncultured Oscillospiraceae bacterium
GAATTATGGCTAACAAATGTGCAATATGTGGCGCGGAAGTAAATGTATTTCAGGCACAGAAACTTGCTGACGGCAATTGTATCTGCCGTAAGAACTGCCGTGCAAAAGGAATGAAGATATTCGATTATGTACATAGTGATCTGTATCAGGTTAAGGCACATCTGGAACAGGTAGAAAGAGGCACCAAGCTGTGGGAGCATTATTTTGTTCCGAAGCTTAAAGAGAAGAATAAAGAAAAGAAGCTTCACAACTTCACTGGTAATATCTATATAGCAGCAGATATCGGACTTATGGCTGTTACTCAGGTGGACTATAAGTTCATGTTCTTTGGAAAAACCACCCGTGCCTGCGTATACCGTATCGCAGATCTTCGTGACTATGAGTATGTTGAAGAAGAAATAAAAACCGACAACGGCACTGAAAAGGCCACATATATGCGTGTTTCCTTTGCTAATACTGAGGGAATGTATGAGTTCAATGAAAAGCTCAAAGGCACAGGTGATTACAGAGCTTTCGTAGAATATTTCAACAAGCTGTTTGGTATTGAAAAGACTTGGAGCAATGCAAAAAATACTTGGAAACAGCAGATTAATGCAGTAAAGGATGTAGCATCCGGTATGAAGGCAGTAATGTCCGGTGCTGATAATGCAGCAGAAAAAGCGGCAGCCGCAGGAGATGCTATTGATAAAGCCGTACTCGGTGACAGAGATGACCTTATCCGCAGAGCAGACGAGGCTCTTTCGGCATTTAACGGATAAAACAATATGGAAATGCGAAAGGAGGAATCTTTTTGAATACATTACAGGAATATAAATGTCCTTGCTGTGGTGGTGCTATAGCATTTGACAGCAGCATTCAAAAGATGAAATGTCCTTATTGTGAAACGGAATATGACATAGAAACCCTTGCCAAATATGATTCCGATTTGCAAAATAACACAGAAGATGATATGCAATGGGAAAGCGCTGCCGGTTTAGAATGGCAGGAAGGTGAAACCGATGGACTTCGTTCGTATTCATGTAAATCTTGCGGCGGTGAAATAGTCGGTGATGAAACTACAGCAGCAACATCTTGCCCGTTTTGCGGAAATCCTGTAGTTATGATGAAACAATTTTCCGGCGCTTTGAAACCTGATATTGTTATTCCGTTTAAACTTGATAAAAAGGCGGCAAAAGCAAAGCTTTCAAAACACCTTGAAGGCAAACGCCTTCTCCCAAAAATATTTAAAGATCAAAACCATATTGATGAAATTAAAGGTGTCTATGTCCCTTTTTGGCTCTTTGATACAGATGTGGATGCAAAAGTCAGTTACCGTGCAACAAAAGTTACTAACTGGAATGACAACAACTTTGTCTATACCGAAACTCAATATTTTTCTGTTTACAGAGAAGGCAATATCGGTTTTGAAAATGTACCCGTAGATGGTTCAACTAAGATGGATGATGATTTAATGGAATCCATTGAACCATTTAATCTTAGCGATGCTGTAAACTTTCAAACAGCTTATCTTGCCGGTTATTTTGCAGACAAATATGATGTTGATTCCGAGCAGAGTATAAATCATGCAAACGCTCGTGTAAAACAATCGACCGAAGATGCTTTTGCTACAACTTTAAAGGGATATACAACTGCGAAACCCGAAAGCAGTAATATACAGCTTCGTGGAGGAAAAGTAAAATATGCCCTCTACCCTGTTTGGCTGTTAAACACAACATGGAATGGAAAAAAATATGTTTTTGCCATGAATGGTCAAACCGGAAAGTTTGTCGGAGATCTTCCTCTGGACAAAGCTGCTGCTACAAAATGGACGATAGGTTTGACAGCTGCATTTGGTGCTGCGGCATATGGTATCGTTTTTCTGCTGCATATAATAGGAATGCTGTAAGGGAGGAATAAATAATGAAAAAGAAAATATCTGTAATTTTATTTATTATTCTCTGCTTTTGCATTGCACTTCCTGCGTTTGCCGAAACAGAAAGTTCATATTATCGTGTTATAGATATGGCTGATTTACTGAGTGATAGCGATGAAGCTTCGCTTATTGAAAAACTCGATGATATAAGTTCCAATCAAAGTGTAGATGTGGTCGTTGCAACTACTGATAACCTTGAAGGATATTCTATACAGGAGTATGCAGATTTGCTCTACGAACAATGCAATTTCGGATATGGAAGCGACAGAGATGGTTTAATGCTGCTTATTGATATAAATGGCAGCAATTGGTACATATCCACTTGCGGTTATGGAATTACTGCTTTTACCGATGCTGGAATAGAATACATCGGAGAACAGATCAAACCTGAGCTCTCCGATGGAGACTATTATGCTGCATTTGAAGAATATGCCGAGCTTAGTGATGATTTTATTACGCAAGCTAAAAACGGTAATCCATATAACAGTAAAAATCTTCCAAGCAAACCTCTGTCTATAATTTGGATTCCTGCCGCTCTTGTAATCGGTTTCATAATTGCAAATATTATTGTCGGTGGTATGAAAAGTCAACTCAAAACTGTTCGTAAACAAGTAACTGCAAATAGTTATGTAAAAAAGAATAGTATGAATATCACAGAAAATCACGATTTGTTCTTATATAGTACTGTAACTAAAACCGAAAAAGTAAAGAACGACAGTTCTTCCGACAGCACCACTCACAGTTCTTCCTCCGGTACAACACATGGTGGTGGAGGTATGCCTAGTAATGTAGCTTCTGCTATGGATAA
>CAZEKU010000168.1:0-2704 GCA_964512935.1 uncultured Oscillospiraceae bacterium
ATTAACATCTGAAAAAAGTGCATCAATAAGCGGAATAAGCTCGATTTGCTTTAATGATGTCTCTACATATTTACCTTCAAAAAATAGAGAACACAGCTTTTGCATTTCATTGGGAATAATATTTGCAGCAACTGAAATTACACCTTTTGCACCTATGCTCAAAAGAGGTATGGTAAGTTCATCGTTTCCGGAATAGACATCTATTTTATCATTACACAGCGATATTATTCGTTCTGCTTGAGCAACATTTCCGGACGCTTCTTTTACAGCACAAATAAGTGGATTTTCCGCAAGCTTTGCATAAATTTCAGGTTTTAAATCAAGACCGGTTCTTGATGGAACATTATAAACAATGGTTGGTAATTGACACCATTTTGTAATGAAAGAATAATGCTCGATAATCCCGCTCAAATTCGCTTTATTATAATATGGAGTAACCGACAGAATTGCATCGGCTCCTGCATTTCTTGCGTTGAGGGCAAGTTTTGCCGCATGGTGAGTGTTATTACTTCCGGCTCCTGCGATGAGAGGCACACGGTGATTTATTACATCCTTAGCACAGCAAATTATGTTATATTGTTCCTCATCACTTAAAGTTGCAGATTCTCCGGTAGTTCCGTTTACGATTATTGCATCGACTTTATTCTGAATAAGTTCGTCGATAAAATCGGCATATTTTTTTAAATTCACACTGCCATCTGAACGCATTGGTGTTAATGTTGCAACTCCACAGCCCGTAAAAATTGTATTTTTCATAAAAAACCTCCGCATAAAGGATAATCCATTTTATGCGGAGGAAAATTTTATTATGTTAATTAGTCAAAAAAGCCTTTCGCAGCGTAAAGTTCTGCCATAAGGATATTTCCGCCGGCAGCGCCTCTTAAGGTATTGTGTGAAAGGCCGATAAACTTGTAGTCATATTGACTATCACATCTTAGCCTTCCGATAGAGATACCCATACCTTTTTCAAGATTTCGGTCAAGCCTTGTTTGCGGACGATTTTCTTCTTCAAAATAAGTTAAAAAGTGTTCCGGTGCTGAGGGCAATTTTAAGAGCTGTGGTTCGCCTTTATATTCGCTCCAAAGATTCTTTATCTCTTCAATTGAAGGCCTCTCCTTGAAGCTTACAAAAACTGCTGCGGTATGTCCATCGGAAACAGGTACTCGGATACACTGTGTAGTAATTTTAGGTGATACGGCATTTATGATTTTTCCGTTTTCAATTTTACCCCATATTTTAAGTGGCTCTGTTTCACTTTTTTCTTCTTCACCACTAATGAAGGGGATAATATTATCAACCATATCGGGCCAACGCTCAAATGTCTTTCCTGCGCCTGAAATTGCTTGATAGGTGCATACAAGAACTTTTTCAATTCCAAATTTCATAAGAGGATGAAGTGCAGGTACATAGCTTTGAATAGAACAGTTTGATTTCACAGAAATAAATCCTCTTTTTGTACCAAGTCGCTTTTTTTGAACGGGAATTATATCCATATGTTCAGGATTTATTTCAGGAATTATCATCGGAACATCGTCTTGATTTCGGTTTGCACTATTGTTAGACATTACAGGACATTCGAGTTTTGCATATTTTTCTTCAAGCGCTTTTGTTGAAGCTTTATCCATATTTACAGCACAGAAAACAAAGTCAACTGTAGAAGTTATCTTTTCTATATCTTTTTCAGCATCAAGCACTTCCATAAATTTGATTTTTTCGGGAATTGTTACTTCCATTGCCCAACGCCCATTAACAGCATCGGAATAGGTTTTTCCAGCGCTTTTTGATGATGCAGCAAGAACTTCTATATTAAACCAAGGATGGTTTACAAGAAGTGTAATAAGGCGCTGTCCAACCATTCCGGTGGCACCGATTATTCCTACCTTATAATTTTTCACAAACTTGACCTCCTTATAATAAAATAACTTGCAATAAAAGCATTATTGCAATATAATATATGGGTTAGCTAATATGTTTTTGATTTTATCATTACATATTTTTTCTGTCAATATATTATAATTTTTAATCAAACGGTGATTTAATGAAAACAGCAGATTTTTATTTTGATCTTCCGGAGGAACTGATTGCTCAGCATCCTGCGGATGAGCGTGACCATTCCAGACTTATGTGCATGGATAAAGAAACAGGTGAGATTGAGCACAAATATTTTTATGATATTATAGATCTTCTCGAACCGGGAGATCTTTTGGTGCTCAATAACTCAAGAGTTATTCCGGCAAGACTTATAGGTGAAAGAGAAGATACTCATTCTCCTATAGAATTTTTGCTCCTTAAGCAAAGGGATCTTGATGTTTGGGAAATTCTTGTAAGACCGGGAAAACATGCAAAAATCGGTAAAAGATTCGTTTTTGGCGGTGGACTTCTTAAAGCTGAAGTAATAGATATAGTAGAAGAGGGAAACCGTATTGTAAAATTTGAGCACGAGGGAAATATTTATAATGTGCTCGACCAAATCGGTCAAATGCCGCTTCCACCTTATATTACTGAAAAGCTTGCTGATAAAGAGCGTTACCAGACAGTATATTCAGATCCGTTGGGATCTGCTGCAGCACCGACGGCAGGACTTCATTTTACAGATGAACTTCTTGAAAAAATAAGAGCAAAGGGTGTTAATACTGCATTTATAACCCTTCATGTTGGACTTGGCACTTTCAGGCCTGTAAAAGTTGAAGATTTTGAGCACCAT
>CAZEKU010000169.1:0-2608 GCA_964512935.1 uncultured Oscillospiraceae bacterium
GTATGTAATTACAAAGTTTTCGTCATTTTTTGTAAGAGGCTCAGTGGAATAGGTTACATATTTGGTTATATCACGCTCGGTACCGTTATAGTAATATGCTGTTACCTCCATACCTTTGGGATCAAATACTTCACCGGGTTTATAGGTCATTTTATCAGGATTTTTGGTAACCTCGATATAATCAACAGCGGAACCTACTGCAAAGAGATATGCAGAGTCATTTTTGAAATAGAGTGTACCGTCTTCGTCGATTATAGGAGTGCATATGCAGTACTGTGCAAGAGCACCTGTAGGTTCGAAAACGCTTTCACCTACTACATACACCTCTCCGTTTGCGCTTTCCTCAATTGTTTTGATAGGCTCGGTAACACCGGGTTTATCAGCAATTACACGGAGCTTTCCGGGAGTGAAGTTATCGAAGAAATATACATAGGCGTAGCCGTTTTCTTTTTCATAATAGGTTGTAAGAGTACCTGTGGTCTGAGGATAACCCTGAGTAGGAACTCTGTATGCAATGCTCCAACTTTCGATATCAATAACAGTTATGCTGTGTCCCGAATAGGGGCTGAACTGTCCTTCACCGGAAACACCTATATATGCTCTGCCGTTATAGATAGTAGGTGTACTTGTGCTCATAGGAACGCTTTTGCTTCCGTTTTCAAGTTTAAGGCTGCGAACACTTATTATATCGCCTGTTTTGGAATTGTATTCTGCCTCATGGAAATATCCGCCCTTTGAGGTGAAATAGAGCTTACCTTCATACGAGGTAACGCTGCTTCTGATATCGCCTCCGTTGGGAATAAGATATTCTTCAACTAATTCTCCGGTGTGTTTGTTGATTGAAAGCAAATGTGCGGCATTGTATGTGCCCTCTTTTTCACCGTCATCGGAACCTATATAGAGATAATCTCCCTCAACATATGCACCTGCCCAGTAAAATCCGCCTTTTTGTACATGGCGCCATGTTGCAAGCTTTTCTTCCTCTTTGTTTGTAGGATCTTCATCGGTTATGGAAAGGCAAACATATCCTGCTTTTCCGTCCTCTGCTTTCCAAAATCCGGTATAAATATATCCGTCACTGTATGTAATCTGTGCATTGGGCTGACCTTTGAGTTCATCGTGGTAAATCCACACAGACTCAAGAGTATCTGCATTGAATGCCTGGATAATTCCGTTATTAAGTCCTACAAAAACAAGTCCCTCTGCATAGGTAAGCGAGCAAATTGCAAATGCGGAAGAACCTCCGGTCATAACACCGGTTTTGACTATTTCGCCGCTCATTTTATCTATTTTCATAATTGAGGTGCCTGCGTAGCAATAGAGATAATCGTCAACAAGAATCGGAACACCGGTTGCACCGTAATCCATTCCCTCGCCGATTTTGTTTGCCCAATAAAGAGCGGTTTCATCCTTTGTAAGAGGAGTGGGTCTATTGATAACTATATTATTTTTGTTACTGAATCCAAAGAAGGGCCAGCTTGATTCGAACTGTTTAAATGAGGTTTCGGGTGCTTTTGTAAGGCTTATGTTGACAGTTTCGCTGTTTTCGGGAATATATTCGGAATCTGTTCCGACATAGCCTTTTAAGGTTACGACATATTTATACTTTTCACCTTTAAGAAGCTCATATTCACCGTTTGTGTTCGGCCAAACTCTTTCGTTAAAAGAATCTGTAACAAATACGATAGCGTTTTCGGGATTTGTATGGAATTTTATTTTAAGTTTTTCGATTTTGTTTACTTTTACGGTATAGGTTTTGCTGTATCCGTCGGAATTTTCAACTTTTACGGAAACAATATTTTCACCGCTTGAAAGAGCTACCTTGGGATTTGAGCTTCCATTGTATGTGATAGTATAGCTTTCATCGGTGGGAACTGCCGAAACGGTTATATAATCCGATGCGGTGGTTATGGAATATTCAGTTGTATCAGATACAAAAGCCTTATCAAAGGTTATGGTTTTTTCGCTTTCATCAAGAACAGAAAGAGCTGAAAGGCTTGGAGTACGCTTTACATTTACAGTATAGCTTTGGATATTGCCGCTGCTTTCTACCTCGAAAACAACGGAATTTCCTGCTATTCCTTTTGCAAAGAAATTCATAAGGAAAGTACCTTTTTGTGCGGTAGTATCTATTACCGCAGTGGTTTCTTTTCCTCTTGTATTTGTCCATTTTGCTTTTACGGTTACATCACTCGGAGCGGTTTCCGAAAGAGTTACCCATGCAAAGGTTCTTGTATAGGTATCCGGTGCAAGAGCTTCATATTCAAATACATTTCCGCTGAAGCTTGGGGTTTGTGCATATTCGTAAGCTGTACCGGAGGTGTTTACAAATCCTGCCTCGGAAAGATGGATATCGGTTACGAAAGGAGTAAAATCCGTAACCGTAACGCTGCACTCTGCGTATTTTTCGCCCACGCTTGCTTTTATTACTGCAGTACCCTTTGAAACAGCTTTTACAACGCCGTTTTCAACTGTGGCAACACTTTCGTTGTTACTTTTCCAATTAAGCTCCCCTGCTTTATTTGCAGGTGTAACAGTTGCGGTAAGCACAGCTTTGCAGTTTTCCATTAAAGTGAGGCTTGTTCTGTCAAGGGAAACCTCCACTGTT
>CAZEKU010000170.1:0-2586 GCA_964512935.1 uncultured Oscillospiraceae bacterium
ACGAAACCGAGGACCTTATGCAGATTGTTCGCCGTATCCGTGACGAATACAATATCACAATTATGCTTATTGAGCACGATATGAAATTCGTTTCCGGTCTTTGTGATGAATTAACCGTTCTTAACTTCGGAACCTCTCTTGCACAGGGAGCACCTGAGGTCGCACTTAACGATCCCGAAGTTATCAAAGCATATATAGGAGGATAACGCAATGGCACTTTTGGAAGTTAAAGATCTTGAGGTTTCCTACGGCGTTATCAAAGCTCTTAAAGGTATCAGCTTTGAGGTCAATGAGGGTGAAATAGTAACCCTTATAGGCGCAAACGGTGCAGGAAAAACCACCACTATGCAGAGCGTTATCGGACTTATTCCGACTCGTCATGGTACTGTAACCTATGACGGTCAGGATATAACAAAAATGCCCTGCCACAAAATAGTACATCTCGGAATGTCACAAGTTCCCGAAGGCAGAAGAATTTTTCAGGAGCTTACCGTTTATGAAAATCTCCTCATGGGTGCCTATTCAAAAAAGGGTGACACCTTTAAGGAGGATCTTGAAAGCGTATATAAACGCTTTCCGAGACTTGCCGAAAGAAGTAATCAGATAGCAGGAACTCTTTCCGGCGGTGAGCAGCAGATGCTTGCAATGGGTCGTGCTCTTATGTCTAAACCTAAGCTGCTCATGCTCGATGAACCTTCGATGGGACTTTCTCCCCTTCTTGTAGATGAGGTATTCGATATAATTAAGGATATAAATAAGGACGGAACTACCATTCTTCTTGTTGAGCAGAATGCAGGAAAATCCCTTGCTATATCCGATCGAGCCTATGTACTTGAAACCGGAAATATTGTTCTTTCCGGAACAGGTTCCGAGCTTGCTGCAAGCGAAGAAGTTAAAAAAGCCTATCTCGGTGTATAAAAAATCCCGTTTCCGATATACGGAAACGGGATTTTTCTTTGTTCTTAAAAGGCTCTGTAAGCCTTTATATGCTTTTTTAGATTTATAAAAGAAGTTTATCCTCTATTGATAAAACTCCCTTTTTGCGGCAAATAAAGTGTGCCTCAAAACAAATCAGTGCTTTACTTCACGCTTTTTGTAAAATTTTATCGAAAGATACCATGAAATGGCATAAAGTAAAACTCCAATAGCGCAAATCAGTGTACCGCTGAAATTAGTTTTTGAAATCCAAACTATGTCATCAAAAATCATAGGCAATATAACACTTCCTGCACAAATTGCTCCGATCATAGTGTAGTAGGCTATTCTGCCCTTTTCCGAACCATATTTAAATATAAACGGAAGAGTTGTTGCAACAGATGCGCAGGACATAATGAAAAGGGTTATTATAACTATAAAAAAGCTGTTTGCATCAAAGGCGTTTTCCATTTGCATTTTTACAAACTGAGTTATCGAAATAATGAGCATAACGGCAATTTGAGCAATTATTCCAATCAAATATTTAGCCGATACAATCTGAGCCTTTGTAAAGGGCAGCACACCGCAATATTCACCCCATTTGCTCTGCTCATCATATCCGAGCAGTGTAACAGGAATCATTCCTGCCAAAATTCCCGGATATGTCACGAAAAACATATTGTCCTCACCTAAAATTGCTGCTGCGGAAAAGATAATTATTATTAAAAAAATCGCTTTGCAATATTTTAATGTCATGTAAAAATCTTTTAAAAGTAAAGCTTTCATTTAGTTTTCCCCCTTTGCCATGAAAACGAAAAGCTCCTCGATGCTTATAGGGCTAATAGCCATTTCGCTTGATGCAATATCACGCTTTATAATAACTTCAACACCGTAGGGTGTTTCTTTTTTATATTTAAGATCTTTGGATTCAAATTTAGAAAGCTCATCCTTTGTGCAGTGCGCTATGCAATATTCATCAAGCAGGCGGTCCTTCTCCTCAAAAAGAAGCATTTTGCCTTTATGTAAAAACGCAATATAATCGCAAAGCTTTTCGAGGTCGCTAACTATATGGGAGGACATCAAAATCGAATGATTTTCATCCCTTGTGAAATCATAGAGCATATCTAAAACCTCATCACGAACAACGGGATCAAGTCCTGAGGTTGCCTCATCAAGTAAAAGCAGCTTGCTGTTATGGGACATTGCAATGGCAATTCCGAGTTTCATCTTCATTCCACGTGAAAAATCCTTGAACTCCTTATTTTTAGGCAAGGAAAACTTTTCAAGTATGTGCTCATACTCGTTCATATCCCAATTTTTGTATGTAAGCTGCATAATTTTTCCTATTTGCTTGGTATTAAAGCAGCTCGGCATACCTACATCATCCATTACAACGCCGACATCCTCTTTTGTAAGGTTGATATCATCGGTATTATCTTTACCGAGAATTTTTATTGTTCCGCTATCCTTATGTAAAATATCGAGAATCAGCTTTATTGTGGTACTTTTTCCGGCTCCGTTTTCGCCTATGAGTCCTAAAATACATCCGCTTGGCAATGTAAAGCTTAAATTGTCGAGTTTGAATCCTTTAAACTCCTTTGTGAGATTTTTTACTTCAAGCGCATTCATTTTTCTTCCTCCAAACTAAAGCTCACCATTTCAAGCACATCG
>CAZEKU010000171.1:0-2584 GCA_964512935.1 uncultured Oscillospiraceae bacterium
TTCGACTTGTCAACACTTTTTTCAAACTTTTTTTGATTTTTTTCAAACTTTTTTTGCTTGAATTTATATAGTTTTTTGATATACTATTTTATAGCGTTTGCGCTCGTAGCTCAGTGGATAGAGCGCCGGCCTCCGGAGCCGGGTGCGTGGGTTCAATTCCCGTCGGGCGTACCATATAAGGAGTGGATTTTAATCCGCTCCTTTTTTATTATTTTAATTGATACTATATTATATATTATATATAAGATATAGGCAATATGAATACTGCACAACTTATCGGTAAAGTTCGCTCATATTTACAAGCTTCAATTTCATATTTTCCATATTTCTTATATCCCTCGGAAAATCCTCTATGGAGAAAAGCATATCAAAGCGCTCCCAATATTCGGTAAAAAGTTTATCGTTTTTACGCATATCCGCAGCAATTGTCTCCGCAGGCTCGGAATAACTTCTTCTGTATTCTGCAAAAAGTATCTGACGGTTTCTTTGATTAGCTGCAACAAGTTTTGCATCCGAACTTTCCTTTAGCGAATTCCAATATCCCGAAATTACAGGACTTAAAAACGGAAGCATACCCTGTTTGTTCTTACGAATCATATACTGCATACAAACCTGTTCATAAAGTTTTCCGTCAATATAATCGTCAACCCTATCCACAAGATTTTCTACGACATCTTTTTCCATTTCGATTGCGGTTTTGTTCGGAAGAACAAATGCAAACAAAAATGCAAGCGCCTTTGAGTTTATACTATATATACCTTTTCTACTTGATTTATTTTCCTCTCCAAAAGGAATATCTCTTATTACTATCTGCATTTGCAGCAGGGTAAGCAGATATTTATTTACTTTTGTTGAGCTTTCGCCTGTTTCCGCAACTATCTCATTTATTCTTCTGCAACCTTTTGCAAGGGCAAAAAGTATGGAATTATAAAATTCCGGTTCACGGAGCTCATCTAAAAACAGCATCGGTGGCTCTCTGAAAAGCGGAGAGCTTTTTTTAAGGAATATATTTCTTATATTATCCTCAAAGCTTTTATCATTTTCAATTAACTTTATGTATTCGGGAATTCCGCCGAGACAGCAGTAATATCTGAGTTTATCCCTCGGTGAAATTTCTTTAGGCATAAGCTTTGCGGAATCAAAATAATCAAGTTCTTCAAGTTTACATATTATAGGACGGCGCATTGCTGCAGCTGAATTTTCCGCAAGTATCTCTGTTTCCGTGAAAAAAGTTCTTCCGCATCCTGCCGCTACAAAAATATTGCTGTTTCTCCATTCATTTTCAAAGGCGTTTCGAAAATCACGGAGGATTGTTTTATCTTCAAAAACAAGATCCGAAAAATCATCTATTACAAGCAGAAATCTTTCTTCCAAGGAAAATTCGCTTATACGCTTAAAAGCGGTTTTCCATGTGGGAAATTCTTCCTCCTCACCGGAAAACTCCGAAACCGCTTTTTCGAAAAGGCGCAAGTTCATAAAAGAGTTCAGCTTTTGTGCAGAGAAGAAAATCCCACGCTTTCCTTCAAAAAATTTTGAGAGAACCGCAGTTTTTCCGCATTTATGGTTTCCGTAAACAACAACAAATTTTGCTCCGGCGGAAAGCCAATTTTTTTCCATGGAATCAAGTTTTCCTTCTCTTCCGATAAGCATATGTTTTGACCTCCGCTTTTTATATATTTTAAGGTATCATAAGGATTTTCATTTTAGCACCGGTATGTCGCTTTGTCAATAAAAACCGCAAAATAAAGCGATTTTTCGCATATTGTGGATATAAAAAATCCCCTTCGGCGGAGAGATCCGAAGGGGATTTTTATGTTTTTATTTCGGTTTTATTATTTTCTCTTTCTGAGAGAAACCGCTGCACCTGCTACAAGGGAAATTGCTGCCATTGCTGCTGCAACACCTACAAAATCCTCTGCACCGGTATCGGGGTTCTGTTCACCGGAGGTGTTTCCGCCGGTGGAACCGTTTCCGCTTCCGTTTACATTTACTTTTTTAGCGGAAAGAATATAGCGTCCGAGGGTGGAACCTGCCTCACGCTGAATTTTGATTTCCACCTCATCATAGAGATTTACTTTAGAAAAATCTATGCTGAGCTTAGTATCTTTTCCATCAATATTGAGATGGAAAACAAGTTTTTCGCTTTCATCGGTATTCATACCGAATTTATGAAGGAGCTCACCATAAGTGCAGCCCGGTTTCCATACAATTGTAAAATCGCTTGCGATGGTCTGAGTACCGTAAAAATCAAGGTAATAGTTGTCGAAAACCTGCTCGCCATCTACTTTTTTGTATTTAGCACCGCTGTCGTTAAGGAAGTTAACACCACCCTGATTTGCGGAAACCTCGTCGATTTCAACAATTACATTGGGGTTTTCGCTTTTGTTAACAAGGGTAATGCCTTTTCCTGCAATAGCACGGAAAGCAGTGGTGGAAATAACAAATGCTTTGGAGGAGGACATTCTATCCTCATAAAAATCCCAATAACCAAATTCCTCTTTTGCGGTAGCTTCGTTAATGGGGAAAAGTTCGCCCTCTGCATTGTTTTTATATTTTTCTGCGTAATACTCAACAGTATCTTTAG
>CAZEKU010000172.1:0-2543 GCA_964512935.1 uncultured Oscillospiraceae bacterium
CTTGTAGGTTATGCATCCATCATCAATAAGAATTCCGATACTCCGTTCGCAGCAGCTCTTGCTAGAGAATATATCTTCTCCGACCAAGGTCAGATTAACCTTGCTAAAGCAGGCGCAGTTCCTACCAGAACTGACGTTGAAATTCCTCAGGAAGTTATTGATGCAACATTTGATCCTTCTACCTATGCAAATGCAGTAGGTATCTCCGATGCAGAAGCATACGCAAAAGCATGCGAAGAAATCTCCATTTGGTGGAACGAAAATATCATCCCGCTTCTTTAATTCGATTTGATATTTTACTTTTAAAATTTACTCCATGAGTAGTAAGAATGGGGCGTACTTTTAAAGCACGCCCCATTTTTTGAGTGAGGTGTGGTTCTATGAAGAATGCTTCGGGCGGCAAAAAAATGACAAGCAAATATACATATTTGCTTGTGCTTCTTCCGTTCCTTATAGTCGTAGTATTGTTTGAGCTTTTGCCGCTTTTCATGCTTATAATCGACAGTTTCGGTTCGGATGCAGATAAAACAGTTCTCTTTACTCTTGAGAACTATAAAAAAATATTTACGACATTGAGTTATAAGACCGCCATTAAAAATAGTCTTATCATTACAACTGTTTCAACAGTTGTAGGAATTATCATAGCTTTTCTTGGTGCACAAGCAGCACATAATTCGCGCGGCAAATTCAGAAGTGCGTTTATGACTGTTCTTAATATGACATCTAACTTTGCAGGTGTTCCGCTTGCATTTGCATATATGATAATTATCGGCAACTCCGGTGTTTTAAAACAGATCGCAAACATTTACGGAATAGAGTTCCTCCAGAATTTTGATCTTTATTCGAGCAGCGGTCTTATTCTTATGTATATCTATTTCCAGATTCCGCTTTCAACTCTCTTACTTATACCGGCATTTAATGGTATAAGAAAAGAATGGCAGGAAGCAAATGTCCTGCTTGGAGGAAAGAGCACAACTTTCTGGTTTAAAGTAGGCATACCGGTTCTTACTCCAAGTATTTTCGGAACAATAAGTGTTCTTTTCGCAAATGCTCTTTGTGCATACGCAACAGCATATGCTTTGCTTATGAACAACTTCTCGTTGCTTCCTGTAAATATTTCTGCGGCGTTTACCGGTGATATAAGAAGCCAACCGTCCCTTGGTGCGGCTCTTTCAGTTGTAATGATGGTTCTTATGCTTGCGGTAATTTTGCTTGATAACTATATCGTCAAAAAGACGACTCAATGGAAAACGAGGTGAGCGATATGAATAAATGGACGAAAATTTCTGCAAATATCGTAATGACCTGCGTTATAGTATGGTTGCTTATTCCGCTTGCAGCAACCATAATCTATTCTCTTTTTGAAGACTGGACAGGAATTATTCCTACAGGATTTACTTTAGATAACTACATAAAGATTTTCTCGAACGAGAAGTTCCTTGTGGCAATTTATCAGACGATTCTCCTTTGCATTATTCCTATTGTTCTTACAATAGTTCTTGTATTGCTTGCACTTTTTGTTGTAACAATATATTTCCCGAATCTTGAAAAATATCTGCAGATACTTTGCATGATCCCTTATACAATCCAGGGTGTTATTCTTTCCGTATCTATCCTCTCTCTCTACGGAAAAAGCGGTACCATCCTTGGAGAAAGAATGGTAATGCTAATCGGTGCATATTGCATAATTATTTTACCTCATATTTATCAGGGAATAAGAAACAGTATGCATGCAGTAAATATGCCGATGCTTCTTGAAGCAGCGGAAATGCTCGGTGCAAGTAAGCTCTATGCCTTCTTCCGTGTTATAGTTCCTAACATTATAACCGGTATTACGGTATCTTCTCTTCTTGCTGTTGGAATTCTTTTTGGTGATTATGTTATCATCAGAAACCTTTCCGGAAGCGGTACCACAAATGTACAGGTATTCCTGTATCAAACAATGAAGTATTCGAGTGCGGAATCCTCTGCGGTGTTTGTCGTTATTATGTTGATGACATTCGCAATAACAGCTCTTGTTCTTTATCTTCAGAGCCGCAACAAACTCGAAAAAATCCAAAAAGAAGGGAGATAAGCAGTAATGGCTTACATTCGTTTTGAAAATTTAAATAAATCCTTCGGGGAAAACCATGTTCTCAAGGATATAAATCTTGATGTAGAAAAGGGCGAGCTTGTAACCCTTCTCGGACCTTCCGGTTGTGGAAAATCCACTTTGCTTCGCTGCCTTTCCGGTTTGGAAAAGGTAAGCAGCGGTAAAATCTATCTTGATGGTGAAGATATTACCGATGTTGATCCTCGTGATAGGGGAATCGGAATGGTTTTTCAGCAGTATTCTCTTTTCCCTAATATGACTGTTAAAGATAACGTAGCTTTCGGACTTAAAATGAAAAAAGTTCCGAAAGATGATATCGAAAGAAAAGTAAAAGAAATACTTGAAATAGTCGGTCTTTCCAACAAGATAGATCAATATCCCATGCAGCTTTCCGGTGGTCAGCAGCAGCGTGTTGCTATTGCAAGAGCAATTGTTACTGAGCCGAAAGTTT
>CAZEKU010000173.1:0-2456 GCA_964512935.1 uncultured Oscillospiraceae bacterium
GCCACCGGGAACTCTCTCTTTAAGTTTATCAAGAAGATGTTCGTCGGCACCGTTAAATACTTCGTCAACGAAATCTGCTTCTTCAGCAATTTTAATTCTGCCTTCATGTACTTCGGAAAGTGCAACATATTTTGCGCCGAGAGCTTTTGCACAGGCAGCAGCAAAAAGACCGATTGCACCGCCACCGGTTACAAGAACGGTGGAACCTTCTTTTACACCTGCAACGCAGGCACCATGCATGGAAATTGCAACAGGCTCTACCATCGCACCCTGAAGAAGGCTTACATTATCAGGAAGTTTTCTTATCATATCACTTCTTACGGCGACATATTCTGCATATCCGCCATCGGTTCCGATTCCGGGGCCGCCTTCAAGTACATGAGGGCAAAGCTGATGATTTCCAGCTTTGCAGGCATCACATTCAAGGCAGGAATCTATTTCCATTGCGGTAACACGGTCGCCGACTTTAAGGTCGGAGTTAGGAGATGCCTCTACGATAGTTCCGGAAAATTCATGACCGATAACGAAATTATAGCCTGCGCCATAACCCATAGTCCAAATAAGATGAAGATCGCTGCCGCAAATTCCCGCATGGCTGACCTTAATTACAGATTTCTTTTCGTCTGCTTTAGGAATGGGTTTTTCGATGATTTCAAATTGTTTTACACCGGTTAAAGTAAGTGCTTTCATAAAATAACTCCCCTTTATAACAAATTTATATAATAATTTTATCATTTTAAGAAAACCAAGTCAACGAATTCGTGAAAATTTTCACTTAAAATTTTATTGAAAGCGCTTTCCTTAGGTGCTATAATTATTACTATGTTTTTTAAAAAAAAGGCGGTGAGACCTTGAAAAACGATTTCATAAAGGGACTTCGTGACGGTATACCTATCTGTCTCGGATATCTTTCGGTATCATTCGGATTCGGAATTCTTTCAGTGGGACTCGGACTTTCGGTTCTTGAGGCAGTGGGAATATCTTTAACAAATTTAACCTCTGCAGGACAGGTAGCGGGGGTAGGAATAATTGCTGCAGGCGGCAGCTTTATAGAAATGGCGCTGACGCAGTTTGTAATAAACCTAAGATATTCTTTAATGGGAATTTCACTTTCGCAAAAGCTTGACGGAAATTTCAATACAATGCACAGAATGATAGCGTCCTTCGGTATAACAGATGAAATTTTTGCCGCATCAATATCGCAAAAATCGGTTTCACCGTTTTATATGTACGGACTTACCGCAATTTCCGCTTTCGGTTGGGTTTTAGGAACATTTCTCGGTGCAACCGCAGGAAATTTACTTCCCACATCGGTTTCAAGCGCAATGGGAATCGTTCTTTACGGAATGTTTTTGGCAATAATCATACCTCCTGCTAAAAAAGAAAAAGGCGTGCTCACAGCAGTGCTCATTGCAGCAATTTTGAGCACGGTATTTGAATTCGTGCTCAAAACCGTTTCGGATGGTTTTGCAATAATAATTTGCTCCATTGCCGCAGCTGCAATTTGTGCGATTTTGTTTCCTATTTCAGATGAAAAGGAGGAAATAAATTGAAAACCTTTTGCTATATAGCTATCATGGCAGGGGTGACCTATCTCATAAGAATGATTCCATTTACTCTTTTCAGAAAAAAGATAGAATCCCATTTTTTCAGAAGTTTTTTATACTATATTCCCTATGCGGTATTGAGCGCTATGACAATACCGGCAATATTCTATTCTACCGGAAATATTGTAACCTCGCTTGTGGGTACAGCTGTTGCAGCTGCCCTTGCGTATTTTAATTTTCCGCTGATAGTAGTTGCACTTGCAGCCTTGGCAGGTGCGTTTATTACAGGATTTTTTATTTAAAAAGCCTACGCTCTGCGTAGGCTTTTTGCCTTAAATCCAATAAAAATCGGCTTTTTATTAAATTATCTTTAATTTAAGCGAAAACTTATGTAAAAAACAAAGGATTTATGGTAAAATATATTGATAAATTTTATTAGAAGGTTTTTATATGGAATGGTTTTTTGATTTTATTTCAAACAAATTTTTTATGACAGCTGTCGCCTCTTGGACAGTGGCACAGGTTTTTAAAGTTATAATATATGCAATTGTCAACAAGAAATGGGATCTTTCAAGACTTTTCGGAGACGGAGGAATGCCGAGCGGACATTCCGCAACGGTTTCATCCCTTGCAGCAATAACTGCGCTGACCTACGGTTTCGGCTCATTTGAATTTGCAATAAGCGGAATACTTGCGATAATTGTATGTCATGATGCAATGGGCGTAAGGCTTGAGGCAGGAAAGCATGCAAAACTTCTGAATATCCTTGTGGATTCCTTTGAGAATTTTTCAAAGAAGGAACTTCCCGAAGTGATGCTCAAGGAATTTGTGGGACATACTCCGCTCCAGGTTGCAACGGGAATCGTGCTTGGAATTGCCTGTGCACTTGTGATGAATTACTGCGTTTTT
>CAZEKU010000174.1:0-2402 GCA_964512935.1 uncultured Oscillospiraceae bacterium
GTTCTCGAAGAAGCAAATTCTGCTATTGATGAAATTACCGTTCTTACAAAAGAATTAAACGGCATTATTGAGGAATCTAATATAACCGAACTTCTCAATAATGCAAATTCGCTTATTAAAGAAAGCGGTGATTCGCTTACAAAAGCTCTTCAAGATGTTGACGATGCTCTCAATACCATAAGCAATATTGATATAGAGGCGCTCAACAACGCTATTGCCGATTTGCAAAAAATAGTTAAACCTTTAGCAAATCTTTTTGCCAAATAATTATAGCATATATAAAAAACACCGGAAATTTACATTTCCGGTGTTTTTTAATTTAAAATGGTTTTATTTCAGTTCTGTAAGCAAATCTATGCGGTTTGTAAGCATACCATCTGCTCCCATGTCAAGCATTCTTCTCATTTCCTCAGGCTCATCAACTGTCCAGGGATATACCTTTACACCATGTTTATGGAAGTCATCCATAATTTCCTGTGTAAGAGCAAAATGATACGGGATAGTGATAGTAACATTTCTCTTTTCGCAGTATTCACCGTAATCGAAAATCCAGTTATCAAACGGGAAACATATTTCGACATCCGGTGCCATTTCTTTAAACTTCATTACGGAATAGTGGTTTGCTGAATAGATAATAACTTTTTTGCGAAGGTCATGTTTATCTATACATTCTAAAACTTTTTCTTCCATTCCGGGATATGTAATAAAGCTGTTTTTAAGCTCAAGGAAAGTTACAAGATCCTTATCCTCAACAAGTTCAAAATATTCATCAAGTGTGGGTACCTTTTGATCGTGGATATCAAATCCGTTAGAAGGGTCAAGCTCTCTCATCTCAGCAAGAGTCATATCCTTTACCCAGCCTTTTGAACCCGTTGTGCGGGACACTTCCTCATCATGGAAAACTACAAGCTCTCCATCTTTTGTCATCTGAACATCCATTTCTATGGCTTCAGGTGAATACTCAAGACATTTTTCAAATGCAATCATGGTATTTTCGGGATAAAATCCAGAAAGACCTCTATGTGCTATACGCATCATTTTCCGCAAACTTCCTTTCTTACTTCAAGGAATCTTTCGGGACGGTTGGTTATCGCAATCTCAATCTGAAGATTAAGAGCCTTTTTCATGTCCTCTTCATCATTTATTGTCCATGCATTTATTTCAATTCCGTTGTTGCGGAGATCCTGCATATTTTCATGGTTCAGCATATTAAAGAAAGGATGGAAACATTCCACTCCCCTTGCTCTTGTATATGCACCGGGATGTATAAGCCAGCTTTCCTCAAGGAAACCACATTTCACATTAGGCGCAAGTTCTTTAAAGCGAGTGCAGGTATAATGGTTAAAGGAACTGATAATAATTTTATCTCTGAGACCATATTCATCCATAAGTGCGAGCACTTTTTTCTCAATTCCTTTATATTCGAAAACACCGCTCTTAATTTCTATATTACATTCAAGACCGGTTTCTACCATAAGCTCAAAAACTTCACGGAGAGTGGGCGGAGCCTCAAATTCAAATTCGCCTTTCTTTACATATCCGGCATCAAGTGCCTTAAATTCTTCAAGAGTAAGGTCTTTAATAAGAGCATTTACGCCTGTTGTACGAATGGTGTTTTCATCATGCATTACAACAAGTTCTCCGTCTTTTGTAAGGTGCACATCTATTTCAAGACCTTCGGCACCTATTTCAGCTGCTTTTCTAAATGCAAGCATTGTATTTTCAGGATATTTTTCGGAATAACCACGATGAGCATATATTTTTGTCATAACTGCCTCCAAAAAAAATATTATAGCTTTCAAACAAGCCGGGAAGCTTCTGCTTCCCGGCACTGCTTTGTTCACATTATAATGCCATTAAAGTTTGATTACAAGATCTTTTTCAACGGCAGCATAAACTTCTTCACCCTCGGCAAAAGCAAGCTCACGCTCAAATACAACATCGGAGTTGAGCCAAACATCGTTGTTAGCAACGCTGTAACGAATTACATTTCCGTGGGAAATAAAGTTTGTAATAACTCCTTTAATCTGATAGCATGTATCAGATTCTATCGGAGTTTTGCTGAGTTTTACTACCTCAGGTCTGATAGCGATATCTTCACAGTCGAATTTTTCTCCGCAGGCATTTCCGAATTTCTCAGCAGGAACAAGGTTATAGTTTCCTATAAAGGAAGCTGTAAACTTAGTTTTAGGTGCGGTATAAATATCAACAGGGCTACCGGACTGTTCAACTTGACCCGCATTAAAGAGATGGATAGTATCGGACATTACCATAGCTTCATCCTGATCATGTGTTACAAAAATGGTAGTAATATTAAGGTCTTTCTGAATTCTTCTTATTTCAATCTGAAGATTGTGACGAAGAAGAGCATCAATTGCAGAAAGCGGCTCATCAAGAAGCAA
>CAZEKU010000175.1:0-2399 GCA_964512935.1 uncultured Oscillospiraceae bacterium
CATAAAGTGCGTTTTTGTTCAAGAAAAAAGGTGCACATTAAATGTGCACCTTAAAAAAGCTATCTATTTTTTACTGGAAGAAATCCGGTTTCTTTTTAAAAAGAATTACTGCAGCTATTGAGGTTATAACAGCCTCTGCAAGCATATATGAACCATTATAACAAAGAGAATAAATCGGTGCAGCCATTTCAAATTCATTAGGCCAAAGAGCATCCCAAATTAGCCATCCAGTTATAAAATGACAAAGGAATCTTGCAAAAAATGTAATTCCTATTCCCCAAATTACCGCACTGCTGAATTTTTTTGTTCTTCCATTAAAAAATCCCGAAAAACCTATTATCGTATATGCAATAATATAGTCAAACAATATTATTTCAACTGCCATAACAGCTGTTGTTGCATATTGAACATTATCAAGTCCAAGCAGACATTGCAAAATACTGAATACAAATGAGGTAAAAAATCCCCATTTCACTCCATATCTAAATGACACTATTACGAGAGGAAGCATTGCACAGAGTGTAACTCCTCCACCCATAATAAAATCCACCTTTAAAAGGCTCAAAACTGTTCCAACTGCTATCATTAGCGCACTAAAAACAAGTCTTGATGTTTTTTGATTTCTGTTTTCCCTCCGCCGGTATTATCCGGATCAGGTCAAGGGTTCGGCAAACGCCATCTCAGCCCGAAAGCACCCCTGTATCTCTTGTTATGCAGTTTAATTTATGATATCACTTTTCTATGTTGGAGTCAACAGCAACTTCTTTAACCGCAGAAACAAGTCCTGCAAGAGACTGTATTTCGCTCGGAACAATAATTTTGGTTGCCTTTCCATCAGCAGCTTTTTCAAATGCCTCATAACTTTTAAGTTTGAGCACTGCTGCCGTTGGGTTAGCTTCATTGAGAAGAGTTATCGAATCTGCAAGGGCTTTTTGAACTACAAGAATTGCCTCTGCTTCACCCTGTGCTTCACGAATTTTCGATTCCTTAACAGCCTCAGCACGAAGAATCGCAGACTCTTTCTCGCCCTCCGCAATAAGGATAGCAGATTTCTTTTCACCCTCAGCACGAAGAAGTGTTTCACGGCGTTCACGCTCTGCCTTCATTTGTTTTTCCATAGCGTCTTGGATTTCTCGAGGCGGAATTATGTTTTTAAGCTCAACTCTATTGACCTTAATTCCCCATTTGTCAGTTGCTGTATCAAGAATGGATGTGATTTTCACATTGATAACATCACGGCTTGTAAGCGTACTGTCAAGCTCCAATTCGCCTATAATATTACGAAGGGTTGTCGCTGTAAGATTTTCAATAGCAGAAAGAGGACGCTCTACACCATAGCTGAAAAGCTTTGCATCGGTAATCTGATAGAATACTACCGTATCTATCTGCATAGTTACATTATCCTTTGTAATAACCGGCTGCGGTTTAAAATCTACTACCTGCTCTTTTATAGAAACTTTTTTTGCAATTCTATCAAAGAAAGGTATTTTGAAATGAAGTCCTGTTTCCCATGTTGCGTAATAAGTTCCTAAACGCTCAATAACATAAACTGTTGCCTGAGGAACAATTTTTATATTCATTGCAAGAATAATAAGAACAATGAGAATAAGTCCAAAACCGATAATAAGTCCTGTGAATTCAAATGGCATAAGTTTACCTCCTTTTATTATACGCTTACTTTATTTATATCTTTTGCTTCAACAATAAGCGTTGCACCTTCAATTTTATCAATAGTAACAACTGCTCCCTCGGAGATATTTTCTCCGTTTTTACTTCTTGCACTCCATGTCAATCCCGAAATATAAACTTTGCCTCCGCCCTCGAGATTATTTATATTGGCAGTTACAATTCCATCCATACCAATAAGTCCATCAGAATTTGTCGGTTGTTTTCTCACCTTGATTATGTCCTTAAAAAACCTTCGTGTAAAAGCGAAAGCTATTGCTGAAACTGCAAGAAAAACCAAAACCTGTCCCCAAAAAGGAATTCCAAAATATGCCGGAATTATTGCCACAAGTGCACCAAGTGCAAACCAAACACTGACAAGTGATACTGTTGCCGCCTCAATTATACCGAGTACGACTGCAATGATAAGCCATATAAACGGCATTGAAATTTCAAACAATAAAATCTTCTCCTTTCGCTTTTATTGTACATGATTAAAACTTCGTATGGATACACAATATCAATGTATCCATTTACATTTTATCATATCCGTCTATGATATACAATATTTTTTTATTTAGCTCATATCATCAGTATTTTCCCATGGAATATCGGACTCACTCGGTTGTTCTGTTACAATATCCATAAGAACTATATATTCTGCATTTATTATATATTTTCCATCTTTTATTTTTTCATCGGTTTTTCTTGATCTAATTTTCGAATTTGCAAGC
>CAZEKU010000176.1:0-2389 GCA_964512935.1 uncultured Oscillospiraceae bacterium
TAGGATTTGATTATCATTCGCAAAATCCTTGGGATGCGAAAGAAGAATTTTCAAAATTCATTGATTCATATACCACTAAGTATGATTCTGTGATTTTGGTTGCTAACAGCATCGGTGCTTTCTTCTGCTTATCTTCTCTTTCAGACAAGAAGATTTGTAAAGCATTTTTTATTTCTCCCATCGTTGATATGGAAAAGTTGATATACGATATGATGTTGTGGGCGAATGTAAATGAAAGTGAACTTGCTGAGAAGAAAGAAATAGAAACTGATTTCGAAGAAACGCTATCTTGGGATTATTTATGCTATGTGCGAGAACATCCGATAAGATGGAGCGTTCCGACGCATATCTTGTATGGTGAGAAAGATAATTTGATTTCATTCGAAGCTATATCCAAATTTGCAAATCAGATGAACGCCTCGCTTACTGTAATGAAAAATGGGGAGCATTGGTTTCATACAGACGAACAGATGGAGTTTCTTGATAATTGGATTAAACAACTAATTCTATAGGCTATAAATATTAAAATTCGACCTACGGTAATAATCATAGGTCGGATCTGTTACGTTATAAACAATATATAATCAGCTGCGCAAATGGATATCGGCTTAACAAAAAATGCTCCGTGCTCAAAGATTTTTGATTTGAGCACGGAGCGATTTTTTTGAGCACGAGATTTATTTTACCTGTTCACCGTAGATTTTTGCAATAAGTTTTATCATTTCTACAGCTTTATACATCTGTTCAATACTTGCAAATTCAAATTTTCCGTGAAAATTATAACCACCGGTTCCAAGATTAGGGCAGGGAAGTCCCATAAATGAAAGTACACATCCATCGGTACCGCCTCTGACAGGGTTAGTTACAGGTTCACTTCCAAGCTCACGAATGGCTTTCTGAGCATTTTCCACAAGATGCCAATGCTCTTTGATAATAACGCTCATATTTTTATAGTCATAGCCGGTTTCCGCAACAGCGGTATTTTCGCCATAAATGCGATTTATCTCATCAACAGCACGTTTGATATATTCAACACGATAGGTGAGTTTTTCAAAATCGTGATCACGGATTATATAATCAAGCTCTGCGTTGTCGCAGGTACCTTTCATTCCGGTAAGATGATAAAAACCTTCATATCCGGAGGTGTGACAAGGTCTTTCGACAGTAGGAAGAAGAGAGTCAAACTCCATAGCGACAAGAGAAGCGTTTATCATTTTATTTTTCGCACTTCCCGGATGAACACTTACACCATTAAAGGTGATGCGTGCATGAGCAGCGTTAAATGTCTCACATTCAACCTCGCCGAAAGCTCCGCCGTCGAGAGTATAGGCATAGTCTGCACCAAAACGCTCAAGATCAAATTTGTTTGCTCCACGACCGATTTCTTCGTCCGGGGTAAATGCTATAACGATTTTTCCGTGTTTTATTTCAGGCTGAGCAAGAAGTTCTTCTGCAGCAGTGAGAATTTCGGCTATGCCGTTTTTATCATCAGCACCAAGAAGAGTAGTACCATCGGTTACAATAAGATGCTGTCCCTTACATTCGTCCATTTCGGGAAATTCTTTACTGGAAAGGAAAATGTTTTCAGCTTCGTTAAGAAGTATATCGCCGCCGTTATATTCAACAATCTTCGGTTTAATATTGGTAAAAGGAACTTCGCTTACAACATCCATGTGAGCGATAAAGCCTATTACAGGGGCATTTTCGCAGCCTTCGGACGAAGGAATTTCACCGTAAACATATCCGTTATCGTCAATATTGACATTGCTGATACCGATTTCCTTCATTTCATCACAAAGTGCCATTCCGAGAATGCGTTGTTCGGATGTGCTGGGACAGGTGTCGCTGTTTTCATCCGAAGCAGTGGGGTATTGTACATATTTAAGAAGTCTTTCGTATGCTTTCATTGTCTACCTCCAAAATAACATTTTTAATCTTTTTGTTTTATTTATCAGGTGGAATTTTACAGGCAACTTTCATAAGATTATAAGATCTATGTTGCCAATAGTTTCCATAGGTTATATTTACAAAAAGATATAAATTATATTACATTAAATTATAGCAAATCTTGATTTAATATGCAATGCCAAAAGCTATAAATTCTTTGTGAAAAATCAATAAATTTAACTGCCTTTTATTCAACAAAATAGCGATATTTTCGAAAATCCATTTACAAAAACGATGGGAATAGTTATAATAATTCCAGTGCAAATTTTTCTTAAGCACTAATTACATTTCAGAGAGAAGGAATAAAATGCGTACGACCATTAAATTGATCGCTATCCTTGTTTGCCTCGCACTTGTTTTCGCAGGCTGCAGCAGCGGCAAAGAAAACGAGGCTGTTGACCTCAACTCCTATACCCTTGATGAAATTATTGAAAAAGCTAAG
>CAZEKU010000177.1:0-2376 GCA_964512935.1 uncultured Oscillospiraceae bacterium
AAGTTCAGCCATTCCCCATTCGGGATAGGTTTTTGAAATAGGAAGCTGAAAAACGCTCCATGAATAAATAATGCCTACTGCAAGCATTGTTATAAAGCCTGCTGCAGCATGAATCAAACGGTTATTTTTCAAAACAAAATACCTCTTATCCATATTAAGATAATTTTAGGGCATCTTCCGCAAAAGGAAGATACCCTTTTCCTAAGCAAATTACATGAAATAGAAAAGTTTAAGACCTATTACCGTAAAAATATAAGCAATTACATTCTGAAGTCCACCGTATTTTGCAAAGTCCTTAAAACGATAACCTGCAGAAGTTGTAACTGTTATCGGTGCTGTACACATAGGCGTTGCAACCGAAAGATTTGCACCTATTCCGCAGCAGATAACGAATATCACAGGATCCGCACCGAGAGTTCTTGCAACCGCAAGTGCAATCGGAACACAAATTCCAACTGTTGCATTGTTAGAAGTAAAGTTAGAAAGAACTGTACTTATAAGCATGAGCACGGCGCACATTCCGAAAGGAGATTCCGCAAGAGGTCCGAAGAATCCTATCATAGATTCTGCAATAATTTCACCTGCACCGGAAACCTCAATTCCCTTTGCGAAACCAATTGTTCCCGCAACAACAAGAATTGTATTCCAGTTGACTGCATCAACAGCCTTTTTCATATCAATGCATCCGGTGAAAATTACAATGCAAGCGCCGAAAAGCGCAACTGCGCTGTAATTGAGTCCAATTATGTATCCGATTGTTGTACCGAGGAATACAAGAGCTACAACAACCATTTTCCATATAGGCTGATTATTCTGTTCCTCATCGGAGGCAAAATTGCTTGTACGAATCGGAGGTTCCTCAAAATCAAAAATCTTTCTTTCAAGGCGTCCTTTTGATATAAGGGGAATTACAATTCCGACAAGAGCACCGATAAATCCGAGAGTTGCAGGCTCAAAGAAACTCATTTCTCTTCCATAATAGGAAGATCCGAGCATTGCCGAGGCGTTGAGCATAGAGGTAGAGCCTATACATGTAAGGTTTCCTCCGAAAACAGAACCAATAGCAAGGGGAAGATATACATTTTTTCGGCATATCTTTCCGTTTGTTTCCGCTGCAACCGCATTGATTATAGGCATAAGCATAACCATAACCGCCATACCGCTGAGCGGTGCGGAAAGAAATGTTCCCGCAATGACGATTATAAGAATAAAGCTTGCCTCATTAAGTTTTTTGAATTTAAGTATGTATTGACTGATTTTTTCCGCAAGACCTGTGCTGAAACAGGCACCACCTATAATACTTGTGCCAATCATCATTATTGTTGCGGTATTTGAAAATCCCGAAAAAACTTCACCCCATGAGGCACAGCCAAAAGCACCCATAGCAAGCATTGAAAGAACCGCAACACCTGCAAGGGGAAATTTTTCCCATACAAAAAATACCAATGTTACTGCCATGATTATTATGGCGATAGTACTGATTTCCATTTGAAGAGATTATCACCCTTCCTAAAATTGTAAACAAATTAACATTGCATTATGGCTGAAAAGCCCGGAACAAGGTCTGAACCGGGCTTTTTGCCAAAACAGTCAAACTGTATATTAGAGTTAAGAGATGATTGATTAAACGGTAGGCTCGCCTGCTGCTCTTCTCTTTTTGTTAAGACTTGCATAGGTGATAAGTGCAAATACGCAGGGAAGAGTATATCCGATGATTGCAACAGGGAAATACCAGCAATAGGAACCGAGAGCATCGCAAACGATACCCGGAAGCGGAGAAGCAACAAGAGTACCAAGCTGGAAACCGGTCTGGAATTTTTTAAGGGTTTTGGGATAATCCTCTGCGGAAGTGAAATCTGCTGCCCAAGTAGGATAACCGAGAGTGCAGATTGAACCACCGATACCGTGACCGATATAACCTACATACATAAGCGGAACTTTCATTTCATCCGGAACAAAGAGAATTGCAAAGATGGAACCATAACCGATTACGATGATTGTGGTATAAAGTACTGCTGCGAATTTTTTACCGATATTATCGGAAATTATACCGAACAGGAATTTACCGATTATAAGGCAAAGACCGGTTACGGAAGCACCGCTTGCAACGACCATCGGGTCAATACCTTCCCAGTTGAAGGTTACTGCAAGGTGGGAACCTATAGGAGAAGAACCCATACCCATGATTGCAAGGCAGAAAGACATAATTAAGAGTGTTGCAGTGCCAACATAGATGGTTGCTTTAGGAGCATTTGCTTTATCTTCCATTGCTTTAAGCTTTTTGTGGTCAATATAGTTAAGACCGCCAACAGGTTCAAGACCGAGATCTGCAGGGTCGCTTTCATAGAAAACAAAAGCCATAATTGCTGCAAATAT
>CAZEKU010000178.1:0-2349 GCA_964512935.1 uncultured Oscillospiraceae bacterium
TTTATGCTCAAAAAAGGTACCGTGCTCAAATTTGAGCACGGTACCTTTTAGTTAAAAACAAAGAAGTCCTGCACCGATTATTCCTGCGGAATTTCCGAGGGAAGCTTTTATTACCTTGGGTGCGGTAAGAGTTTCGCTTGCATAGCAAAGCTCGGAAACCTTTTCGTTGAGCGGGTCAAGAAGTGAAGCACCCTGATTGCTTACTCCTCCACCGAGAATTACAGCTTCGGGACGGAAAATATTGATAATTCCGGAAATTCCGTCTGCAAGATAGTTTATGTACTGTTCAACAACAGCCTTTCCGGTTTCATCGCCGAGGTCTGCGGCATCAAAAGCGGTTCTTCCGCCGATTTTACTGAGATCGCCGTCGCACATTTCCCACATAAGTGATTCGGGATGAAGGGAGACTGCCTCTCTTGTTTGACGCTTAAGCGCATTTGCGCTGCCGTAAGCCTCAAAACAGCCATGCTTTCCGCAGCCGCATTTTACACCTCCATGTACAATGGGAAAATGTCCGAACTCTCCGCCGAAATTTCCACATCCGGAAAAGAGTTTTCCTCCTATTACAACACCGCCTCCGACGCCTGTACCGAGGGTTATCATAATAAGGCTTTCAAACTGTTTTCCCGAACCGACATGATATTCACCGAGGGCAGCGCAGTCCGCATCATTTCCGAGAAATACCGGAAGACCGATTTTTTCTTCAAGAAAAGGTACGGCATCGACATTATGCCAATTTATATTCGGGGCAAGAATAACCGGGCCTTTGTTGCTTTTGCAAACACCGGGTATACCGATGCCAACGGCGGTTATATCTTCGGGGGAGATTTCACATTCGGAAATACACTGCTTTGTACCCTCTGCCATTTGAGTAAGAAGTGCTGTAGGATCCTGATTATTTTCAACCGGTACGCTTATTTTATAAACAAGCTCACCGATTTCACTTACTATTCCTATACCTATATTTGTTCCGCCAAGGTCGATGGCTGCTGAATATTTCATATTGCACACTCCAAAAAATTATTCATAGAAAAGGTTGCGGCGGCGATGTACATGAACACTTAAAAGAAGTCCTATACCGAGATAGGTTATTGAAATAGAAGTTCCGCCTGCGCTTAAAAGAGGAAGTGTAATTCCGATAACGGGAAGTACGCTTATGCACATTCCGATGTTGATTATACACTGAAAGAAGAACATTGCAAAAACGCCGTAGCAGATGTATGCACCCAAAGGGTCAAGGGCGATTTTTGCATCATAAATAGCTCTGAAACATATTCCGAAAAGAAGTGAAAGCACAAGAAGTGCACCTACAAAGCCAAGAGCCTGACAAATGAACGAGAAAACAAAGTCGTTGTGCATTTTAGGGACATACCAGTAATCCTCTTGAAAAAGGCCCTCGCCTTGAAGCTGACCTAAACCTATGGAAATTCGGCTGAGCCTCTGCTGATAGTCTGCACCGAGAGGATCCGCATACTCGGTAAAATAAACCGCAAGAAAGCGTGTGCGCTGATCATCTGTCAAAAAGTATTGCCATGCAATAGGAATTGCGGCTGCCAAAACAGGAATTGCGGCAATTATATATTTCCAACTGAGTCCCGCTGCAAAAATCATTGTAAGGAAAATAAATCCGAAAATAAGTGCTGTACCGTCATCGCCTTGAAGATGTATCAAAAGCACAGGAATTGCTCCGTGAACACAGAGTAAAGCCACATTTGTAGGTTTGTTGAGTTCATTTTTAACCTTTGAAAGATGATATGCAAAGCTCAAAATAAAGCAGATTTTTAAAAGCTCAGAGGGCTGAAAGGTAAGTCCGAAAGGAAGGCGCAGCCATGCCTTATCGTCTATACTTTCATCGACCTGCATACCTATAAAAAATGTAAGAATTACAAGAAAAAGCGATGAGGGAACATATAGTTTCCAAAGCTTTGCCATAAAATGATAATCTATATTTGACATTATTATCGCTGCGGAAATTCCAAGGAGCGATGCAATTACCTGCACAAGGGCAACACGGTTTCCTATATTAAGAATGGATGCCTGATTTGAATTTACAAGAGTATATTGACAAAGTATTCCTATTATTGAAATTGAAATACAGCAAAAAAGCAGCCATTTATCCACAGCCGCAAAGTATTTTTTGATCATTTCACGAAAGTTTTTCATATAAAACCCCTTTTAGGAGAAATTGTTTTTAATGCTTATTTTAATATAATAACATTATAATGCAAATTTGTAAATGTAAGTTAAGCAATTTTAAGAAACTGCTAACAAAGAAAAGGCACCCTTACGGGTGCCCTTTTTATTCGGCTCTGCCATGCCTTTTTATAAAAAGCGGAGCTATGAGCATAT
>CAZEKU010000179.1:0-2340 GCA_964512935.1 uncultured Oscillospiraceae bacterium
CAAGGCCTACTGCAAGTCCTGCACCGATTGCGCTTGCTGCATAAATGAGATCCTGTCCAGTGATGTTAAGTCCTTCCATGTGTTTTCTCCTTTTTTGTATAAAATTTAATTTAATGCAATTTCAGTTTGTCTTATGTAAAGACATTTTTAAATGTTACGGTGAAATAAAAATCATCGAAAGCAAGCAGAAAATATAAGTCTGAAGACATCCGCTGAAGATATCGAAATATCCATGAACGAAAATCATTACAAAGAGCGGAAGACAACAGAGTACTCCAAGACCCATAACGAGTCTCTTTTTGCCCTTTCCGAGTTCTTTTATCTTTTTATACTGCTTCGTAAGAAGCACTACGCAAAGAACCACCGAGCCGATTGCGATCCAAATAGGCATTGTATTTGAGCCTATGAGCATCGAATAGATAAGGGTGCCTATGATAAGACCGCCCAAAAGGTTACCGAACATACGCAAGGTAAGAGAAACCGGGTTTGCAATCTCGCTTATAATGTTCATCGGAAGCATAATCGGTGTCATAAACGGAACAGGTCCAAGGAAACCCTTGAAATATTCTTTTGCTCCCTGCATTTTAATTTTGTAATACCACGAGATAACGCAAGTCATCAGTGCAAGTGCAAACGGAGTAACCACATCCGCCGTCGGAGGACGGATTATACCGAGTCCCCACACTCCGCTGAGGTTTGAAGTAAGAACAAAGGCAAAAAGTGCTGTGAAATACGGAATAAATGCCGTTGTATTGGGGCCGATGTTTGATTCCACCAAGTTTCCAATTAAACCGTAAACCGTTTCAGCAACGATCTGCTTTTTACTTTCCGGTTCAACCTTGAGTCCGCTTCCGAGCCAAATAAACACTACCGAAAGAACCCCCAAGATAAGCCACGTCCAAACTATTGTATTCGTGATCTCAAAGCCAAAAACCGAAAAACCGCTTGTTACTTCCGGAATTGATACACTCATCCTATACCTCCTTTCCGATTTTTCTTTGGAGTATCCAATCGGCAAAAGCCAATGCATAAATTCCGTAAGGAACGCTCAGCAATCCGAGAATACATCCTATTATACCAACATCAGGGTTCTGTATAGCCACAAACACAGTAAGACCCTTGATGATAAGGCGCACCATATAGTTTGAAACAGTTACACTTTGAGGATTTGTGCTTTTAACGCTTTTCCAAACCGTAAGCTCATGCTGTCTGAAAAGCAGCTGTGCCACAGCACCTCCGAGAATAACTCCTTTTAATGTTTTAGAAGTATCTTCAAAAATGAAACTAACAGCTACAAAAATAACACAGAGCACTATTGCCGCAATTCTTGCGTTTTTCGGCGTTATAATTGTTTCATCGCCGCACTCATTTATCATTTTCGTGAGCTTTTTCATCCTGTTTTTCATCCTTTAACCAAACATCTTTAATAAGCTGATAGCTGCCTTTATACGCGGAATATATTCCGCATATAATTCCGACTACGGTAAACCAATATCCGTTTCCGAATTCGGAATCGAGCCACATACCTACCGAAAGCATCAATAGAATCGGGCAAACAGCACTGAGTGATACCTGTAATACCATTGAGGCTGCTTTCACCAATTTGCGGCGCTCTCTTGCCTCATCTTCCTTTGATAACATTATTCCTCACCTTCTCTTTTAAGAAGTCCGGATTCTTCGAGTATTTTTTCCACCTCATCATCGGAAAGATTTTTAAATTCTTCCTCTAAATCTTCCGAAAGCTCCGTATTTTCGTTTTCGAAAAAATCCTTTTCGGGAAGTTCAAATTCCGCTATGGAAGGATTTCTTCTAAAACCCTCTTTCTCCCAAAAAATCTTTGCATTATCCTTTTCTGCGGTGATAATTGATACAGCCTCGCTGTTTTCCGCAGAATTTATAAAACGGAGCATAAAGCGTTTTACTATATTGCTGCAAATTAAAAAGACGCAAAGAAAAAGAATAACTATCCAAAACTTGCCCATAGCTTTCCTTTTCCCTCCGTCCTTAAAGTCAGATTCGCATTTATTATTTTTTCCAAACAGGTTTTTATATTCCCCGAATTTTGAAATTCTCAAATATTATAACCCATTATAAGATAGTATATCATAAGTTTTCAAGAATGTAAACAGATTTTCGTTATAATTTTAACGAAAATCTAAAGTATTTATTGTGCATATTATACTTTAAAATCCATTTAAATGTAAAGTCAAGTTTTGTTAATTTTCTTGATTAGATCTTTCGGCTGTGGTATAGTTTAGCATAGAAAAATAGCGAAAGGCGGCGAAATAATTGGAGCTTACCGAAAAATGCGAACTCTGTCCGAGAAAATGCGGTGCAAAC
>CAZEKU010000180.1:0-2276 GCA_964512935.1 uncultured Oscillospiraceae bacterium
CCCACCATATTGAGAAACTCGATATTCGTAAGAATATATTCCGTATTTTCCTCAACAGAAAAAGATGCGGCATTTTCCATCGGTATAACATAGGGTTTATGAGTTAAATTCGTATCCTCAATACTTTTTGCGGCAACAGTGCCACCGCTTTCGGTCATAAGCACCTTTCCGCTAAGTGAACCCACCTTACCACTGCTTGTTATATTGCCATGTGAATGAGATATCGGTGCTATTCCTGCTGCGTTCAAATCAAGAGGGTCACTTCCGTTGAGAGTATGATTTTGTGCGTGAACATTCTTTGCCGCTCCTACCATTTCCGCTGTGTAGTCACCGCTTTTAGGCTCAACCCTGCCCTTTCTTCCGAAAACAGAGGTAACTGCTCCTGCGGCAATTATCAAATCATCAAGATCATCTTTTGTTGCACCGTATGTCAAAACATAGTCGATTATCTCGTTTATTTTTGTAATAGCGACACTTCGCACTATTTCTTCGACCTTTTCCTGCATTTCCTCAGCGGAAAGACCCGGTACATCCGGCTGACCGTATACACCCTTTCCCTCAAGGTCGCTTTCGCTTATTTTAATAAGCTCATCCATTTTTACACCTCATTTCTTGTATCTTCCGCTTTCGGTATACTCTACCGAAAATCCGTATATGCCAAAGGCTTTATCCTTTTCGTCGCAGATTATTCTGAAACCCGCCTTATCAAATTTCTTTATCCTTGTTTTAACGGTTACGGTCCTCGGCATTGAATTTACATTCCATGTGAAGTTTTTCCAGCTGAAGGAACCCCATGAAAAATATGATATTTTATCCATCCATTCCTTGACCGTTTTCCAAAGACCGTTTATTTTGACCTCAAGGCGCACCTTATTTTGCGCAAAGGGCGCAAGCTCAAGCGCAATTGTTTTTATGGATTTATTGCGCCAAAAAACATCCCCTGCAATATCCGGAATTGTCCAACAGGCATATATCGCATTTTCGTTGTCGGAATATCTTCCCTCAACAAATTTTCCGATATTTCCCTGATCATCTCCGAAGAAAAGCTCACTGTTTTCCTCCCAAATTATTCTTGCGTTTATTTCCGGCCAAAGGTAACATTCGTACTGATAGCTTGAAAGAGGCTCGCCCCTTTGATAGCTACGCTGTCCCGTATCAAGAAGATAGAGCTTATCCGAAAGGGAAATTACATAGAACTGTTTCCATTTTGCGCAAAAAGCATTCTTGAGCATCGGGTCGGCGCAAAGTGCCTTATTTATGAAATAACTTCGGTTTTGTGTATATTTTTCTCCGGAAACATCCTCGGCGGTTATTGCATATACCCCCCGCCTTGTGATAAAAAGAGGCTCTCTTTCCATATATACAAATGAGTTTTGAGCATACGCCTCCTCGCCCTGCAAATGCTTAATAATCGGAAAAGAGGCGTTTCCACTTTCGTCAATACTTGAATTTCGCAGCACAACACTTCTTCCGTCAAGAGCAGGTGAAATATGCGCTGCAAGGCAGCCTTCGATTATTGAATATCCGACAATCTTCGCCTTTTCATTTGTTATATCCGAATAATAGATATCCGGCCAATATGTAGGATCACCTGCCGCACACCAGCGGTCTCTGAATCCTTCATTCGGATTTCCACAGATGAATATTCTTGTTGAGGCGCCTCCTGCATCGTAGGTTATACTTTTGCGGCAGAGGTTTACTTTATCCGCATTGCCCGAAAACACCTTTGCCGCCTCGATAATTAGGTTATCCGCACCCACAACCGGTGATTTCGGAATTGCGTTTGAGAATGTTATTTTGCCCTTTGCCCTGTCAACGGTAAAATCGGTGTTCTCGGTTTTTTCTGTAAAAACACCGTTTTGATCCATAACCCATGCTTTTACGGTATCGCTTGAAAGTTCTTTTTGCGAAAGGGTGAAAATCTTTTCCGTTCCCGTATCACAAAGGAAACTTTCCTTCCATCTTTTTGAAACAAGGTTAAATTCTTCTTTTAAGCTGCCGCCGGGTTCGTTTTTATATTTTGCCTTTATCTTTATTTCCGAATTTTCCTCCGGAGCTGTTTCAAGCTTTATTTTATCTTCGCTTAGGGTAAATTCGGTGCTCACGCCGTCAACCGTAACCGATATGACCTCGGTGGGTTCCTTTTCAAGGGTGAATTCGCTTGTGACTCCGTCACCCTTGAGCACCGTTTCTCTTATACATTCATCTGCGCTTTTTGAAATGAGCACCGTAGGTATATATGCCTTTTCACAAACGGTGCTCACGCTTGTTCCGTC
>CAZEKU010000181.1:0-2241 GCA_964512935.1 uncultured Oscillospiraceae bacterium
TTCAGCATATTCGCCCGGAGAATCTATTACCCATTCTTCGGTGTTAGTATATTGGGTTTTATGATAATGAAGCTCTTCGCCTCTGAGAACCTGTGTAAGGGAAGTTTTTCCCGCCTCGGTTCTACCCATAAGAAATAATTTTTTCATTATGCCTCTTTATACCTCTGTGACCTCACAGACGGTAAATTTAAGTTTATATTCAAAAAATTCTACAACGCCTTCAAGTGCGCTTCGAACATTGGAATGGTCGCCTAAAATTACAACTGCACCGCTGAAACGGTCTAATGTACCTATTTCGACATCTCCGCTTTTAAGTGCAACATCCGCAACGATTATTGCCGCTTCCTCGGGTGTTACATGGACAAGTCCTATGGATTCACCCGTATGGTCCTCACCAAAATGGGTTCCGATATGTAACGCAAGGTTTTGGTATATTCTTGTTTCCGAGGAGCCTATAAGCTGTGCAAGGGAAATTTCTTTTCCCTTAACTTTAACTCGAACTATTCTGAGATCCTTATCTTTAAGTTCCTCATATTTCCTTTGGAAAACCTTTTCAAGGAATTCCTCCCTGGTAAGACGCTCTCCCATAGCGGTACTTCCTTATCTCTTGGTTACTTCGCAGACGACATATTTCATTACATCTCGGAAATATTGGCAAACCTCATTAAGAGCGGCGGTTACATCTGCGATATCTCCGGTAACAATCATTGTTCCCGTAAAACGGTCAGCAAATCCGAGATAGACGTTACCGCTTTTTACAGCGATATCGGAAGCGATAACTGCGGATTCCGGAGGAGTCATATTCATAATTCCTATGGCGGTGGAGCCATAATCTATTGATGGGTTAAGACCCAATTTTTGATAAATAATAGGTGCAGGGCCACCGATTACATGGGCAAAGGTTATTTCTTTACCTGCAACGGTTTCCTGAACTATTCTTATCTGCTCATGGGTGTCATTCATAAAAGCTTTTTCCTCCTGATTTTTTGTTTCATTAGAACTAAAAAACCACACTTTTATATACTTCTAACTATTAATAGTCTATCACAATTCGTAAAAAAGGTCAACATTTTTAGGGCTTTATCCGCTCGATTTTGTAGGAGAAAATTTTCATTTTAATGCCCAAATGCCCTTGAAACATTTATGAGCATCTGTGATATATTTATCTTCTGCGGACAGTTTGATTCGCAGGCTCTGCATCTGAGGCAATCCGATGGCCTTGAAAAATTTGCCGTTAAGGCATTATATGCGTGCTCAATTTTCCAATCCTCTTCCGGGTTTCTGCAATATTCATTGTAAATTTCAAAATATTTCGGGATGGGTATCTTAACCGGGCAAGTGCTTTCGCAATATGAGCACCCTGTGCATGGCACAGCTGTTTCGGAGCGGATTATTTCCGCAACCTTTTTCAAAACCAAAAGCTCTTTTTCCGAAAATTCAGGTTGCTCTTTAATATTTTCGGAAATCTGTTCAATGCTGTTCATTCCGCTGAGCACCGTTTTCACCATAGGAAGATTTTTTGCAAAACCAAGTGCAGCGGAAACCTCGTTCAAACTGTTTTCTTCAAGGCATTTTTTTGCCTCTTGAGGAAGTTTTAAAAGAGTCCCACCTTTAAGCGGCTCCATTATGACAATTTCCTTGCCGTGTTTTTTTGCGACCTCATAACATTCCTTTGCGAGAATCGCAGGACTTTCCCAATCAAGATAATTTATTTGGAGCTGCACTATATCCATTTCAGGATGTTCCGAAAGAATTTTATCCAAAAACTTAGGGCTGTCATGAAAAGAAAAGCCTATTTTAAGGGCTTTTCCCTCCTCTTTAAGTTTTTTCAAAAAATCAAATCCACCGAAGGCTTTTGCGGAAATATAATTCACCTCGTTGAGCCAATGAAGAAGATATACATCAAAATATTCCACATTGCAGCGTGAAAGCTGCTCATCAAAAATTCTTTGGCAATCTTCGTGCTCACGAATCATCCAGCTCGGAAGTTTGTCCGCAAGGACAAAGGCATTTCTCGGATAGCGTTTTGAAAGCGAAACTCCAACTGCCCTTTCGGAATCACCGCCTAAATATGTATATGCGGTATCAAAATAGGTTCCGCCGCCTTCGATAAAAGCATCCACCATTTGGTTGAGCACCGAAAAATCTACCCCGTGCTCAGATTTTTTATCCACAAGCGGAAGCCTCATAAATCCAAAACCAAGTTTTGTCATATTCATCCTCTTTTACACAAAAACGCAG
>CAZEKU010000182.1:0-2231 GCA_964512935.1 uncultured Oscillospiraceae bacterium
GACACCGTTCAGAATATCATGAAACGCATAGGCGATATTGCGGGAATTAAATATCATGACGATCCCGTTAAGGATGTTTCTCTCCGTGTTATCACCGACCATGTTCGTTCCACCACTTTTATAATCAGCGACGGCGTTATGCCTGCTAACGAGGGTCGTGGATATGTTCTTAAACGACTCCTCAGAAGAGCTGCCCGTCACGGCAGACTCCTCGGAATCAACGAACCGTTTATCTATAAGGTTGTTGACACAGTTATTGAAGAAAACCGTGTTGCATATCCCGAACTTGCAGAGCACGCAGATTACATCAAAAAGGTAATTCTTTCCGAAGAGGAGCGTTTCTGCCTTACCATTGATCAGGGCTTTGAGCTTCTTAACGATTATGTTGCACAGCTTGAAGAATCCGGCGAAAGCGTTCTTCCCGGTGATGTAGCATTTAAACTTTACGATACCTACGGATTCCCGCTCGACCTTACTCAGGATATCCTTGAGGATAAAAATATCACCGTTGATGTTGAGGGCTTCACTGTTCTTATGAATGATCAGAAAAAGCGTGCTCGTGATGCAAGAGCATCCGCAAACGGTGTTTCCTGGGTTGAAGATAACCTTGCTTCTCTCGGTGATACAAAGACAAAATTTGTCGGTTACAACAGAATGGATTCCGCAGCAGAGGTTCTCGCTATCCTTAAAGACGGTGAGCTTGTTTCTGAACTTGATGAGGGCGATGAAGCTGTTGTTATCCTTGATTCCACTCCTTTCTATGCTGAAATGGGCGGTCAGGTCGGTGACAGAGGTACAATCACCTCCGGTCCTTCTATTTTCAATGTTACCGACTGTAAAAAATCTCCTACCGGACAGTATATGCACATTGGTGTTATGGGCTCCGGCCATATTCATACCGGTGACAATGTCCGTGCAAGACTTACCGAATCCATAAGAAATGCAACTCAGCGTGACCACACCGCTTGTCACCTTCTCCAAAAAGCACTTCGTGAGGTTCTCGGTGATCATGTACATCAGGCAGGTTCCTATGTTGATGAAAACCGCTGCCGTTTCGACTTCAGCCATTTCTCTGCTATGACCGAGGAGGAAATTTCAGAAACCGAAAAGGTTGTAAACGAGATGATTCTCTCCTCTCTTGATGTTGATATCAACGAAATGCCTATCGAAGAAGCTAAACAGATGGGCGCAATGGCACTTTTCGGTGAAAAATACGGCGATACCGTTCGTGTTGTAAATGTATCCGGACGTTCAATTGAATTCTGCGGCGGTACTCATGTTACCAACACAAGCAAAATCGGCCTTTTCAAAATCATCAGCGAATCCTCTGTTGCAGCAGGTGTAAGAAGAATTGAGGCTGTTACCGGAACCGGTGTTCTTGATTATATCGTACAGATGAACGGAACCCTTGCCGAAACCGCTGCAAACCTCAAGGTCAACGGAACCGGTGAGGTTGCACAGAAATCCGCAGCTGTTATGGCTGAACTTAAAGCTAAGGATAAGGAGATCGAAGATCTCAACAACAAGCTTGCTCAAATCAGAGTTGAAAGCCTTATTTCTTCTGCAAAAGAAATTTGCGGACTCAAATTCATCTGCACAAAATTTGAGGGAATTACTCCCGCAAGCCTTCGTATCATGGGTGACCATGTTAAATTTACCGCTCAGGATGCAATTGCAATCCTCGCTTCCGTAAATGATGATAAAGTAAGCGTACTTGTAGTTTGCGGACTCAATGCTCTTAAAGAGGGTGCTCACGCAGGCAAAATCGTAAAAGAGATTGCTGCTATGGCAGGAGGCTCCGGCGGTGGCAGACCCGATAGTGCAATGGGCGGTGCAAACCCCGATATGATCGACGAAGCTCTTGCTTCTGCAGGCGAAATTGTCGAAACTCTTCTTATCAACAAATAATTTGCTAAGGCAAATAAAATGTTTTACGAAAGGAGAAAGCCTAAAATGGAAGATTGCCTTTTCTGTAAAATTGCCGCAGGTTTAATTCCGAGCAGCAAGATTTATGAGGATGAGCGTGTGCTTGCCTTTAATGACATTGACCCTCAAGCTCCCACCCATTTTCTTGTAATTCCGAAGGAGCATATTACCGGCGCAGGCGTTATCAACAAAGATAACAGCGAAATTGTTGCTTATATCTTTGAGATCATCGCTAAAATCGCTGAGGAAAAAGGAATTGAAAGCTACCGTGTTGTAACAAACTACGGTGTTGATGCAGGACAAAC
>CAZEKU010000183.1:0-2226 GCA_964512935.1 uncultured Oscillospiraceae bacterium
CCCTTATCGATCAGGGCGCTGTAATCATCAGCCAGCACTCCGATAACACCACTCCTGCAACCGTTGCAGAAGCAGCAGGCGTTTTCCATTGCGGTTATAACTCCGATATGGCAGAAGCTGCTCCCAAAGCTTCTATCATTTCTGCTCGTTCCGACTGGTCCGTTTACCTCACTTACGCAATATCCTGTGTTCTTAACGGTGAGCCTATTGCAACCGACTGGTGCAAAGGTTATGCAGAAGGCGCAGTATTCACCAGCCCTCTTAACGAAGCTATTGCAGCTCCCGGCACTGCTGAGAAAATCGAAGAAGTTGCACAGGGTCTTAAAGACGGCAGCATCCATGTATTCCAGGGTCCTTGGCAGGGTTATAATATCTTCGACAGCAACGATACCTCTTCCTGCGCAGCAGAGGCTTGGGTTGAAGAATCTGTAACTCAGTCCGCTCCTTACTTCTCCTACATCATCGACGGCATCACTCTTCTTGATGCTTAATTATTAGAACATATAATGGGGCCGTTTTTATCGGCGGCCCCATTTTCGGTTTTTTCCGATGATGAAAAAAGAGAAAAATTTTGTTTTTCTCTTTTTTGACCACCGGAATTTTGTCATTTCAGTTGGTCTTTTTTTGATTATATTTATCACTTTGAGGAAGGGTGATTTTTTGGAACACGCTGCTATACAGCTTAAAAATCTCACCAAAACATTCGGAAGCGTTGTCGCAAACGACCATGTAAGCCTTGAAATTCGCCATGGCGAAATTCTTGCACTTCTCGGTGAAAACGGAAGCGGTAAAACAACGCTTATGAATATGCTTTCCGGTATTTATTATCCGGACGGAGGCGAGATTTTCGTCAACGGAAAAGAGGTTGTTATAGACAATCCCCGTGATGCTTTTGACCTTGGAATAGGTATGATTCATCAGCATTTTAAACTTGTTGATGTTCTTACCGCTGCAGAAAATATGGTGCTTGGTCTTAAAGAAAAAGGCCGTCTTAATACCAAAACCATCGCTGAAAAAATGCGTAAAATCTGCAATCAGTATGGATTTAATATCGACCCGAATAAGAAAATTTACGATATGTCTGTTTCCGAAAAGCAGACTGTTGAAATTGTAAAAATGCTTTATCGTGGTGTTGAAACTCTTATTCTTGATGAACCTACTGCAGTTCTTACTCCTCAGGAAACCGAAAAGCTTTTCAAAATACTCAAAAATATGAAAAACGACGGCAAAGCCGTTGTTATAATCACTCATAAGCTAAACGAGGTAATGGAGCTTTCCGACAGAGTTGCTGTTCTCAGAAAAGGTGTGCATGTAGGTGATCTTATCACCTCCGAAACAAATCCGCAAGAGCTTACTAACCTTATGGTAGGACATGCTGTTACACTTAATATTGAAAGAACCCTTTGTGAAAAGCCCATTAAAAAGCTTGAGGTAAAAAATCTTTGCTGTACAAACGATGACGGCGTTAAGGTTCTTGATAACATCAATTTCACTGCATTCGGTGGAGAAGTTCTCGGTATTGCGGGAATTTCCGGCTGTGGTCAAAAAGAACTTCTTGAGGGCATCGCAGGACTTCAGAAAGTATCCGGAAGTATAAAATTCTATTCCGATGAAAACTCCGAAGCTGAGGAGCTTAACGGAAAATCTCCTATGGAGATAATTAAAAAAGGTGTTTCTCTTTCATTTGTTCCCGAAGACCGTCTTGGCATGGGTCTTATAGGAAATATGGACCTTGCGGATAATATGATGCTTCGCAGCTATAACAAGGGTCGTTCTCCTTTTGCAGACAGAAAAGCTCCTACTGAGCTTGCTGAAAAGGTTGTTGACGAGCTTGAGGTTGTAACTCCAGGTATAAATGTTCCCGTAAGAAATCTTTCCGGCGGAAATGTACAGAAAATTCTTGTAGGACGCGAAATTGCATCTGAACCTTCTGTTTTGATGAGCGCTTATGCGGTTCGTGGTCTTGATATAAACACCTCTTACACAATTTATAACCTCATGAACGAGCAGAAAAATCGTGGTGCCGCAGTTATATATGTCGGTGAGGATCTCGATGTTCTTGTTGAACTTTGTGATAGAATTCTTGTTCTTTGTGACGGTAAAGTAAGCGGAATTGTTGACGGAAGAAATACTACCAAAGAGGAAGTGGGTCTTCTTATGACCAGTCTCGGCGGACAAAAGGAGGCTGATGCTTGATGACTTACGAAAATGCAAAAAAAGAACCTT
>CAZEKU010000184.1:0-2195 GCA_964512935.1 uncultured Oscillospiraceae bacterium
CCTTTTTTGTAATTTTTATCATCGCCGTTATTCTTTCGGTTGCTAACATATTTAACACTCCTCAAAAAAGTAATGATTAAACAAATTGCTTATTATATTATAATATTCTTTTAAATAGATAAAGTCAAGAGAAAACGGATTATAAAAAGTATATCTTTCAAAATTTGAGTCCTTTTTCTTGACAAGCTCGCTTTTAAAGTATAATATTATATGTTAGAGAATTGTAAGTCTTTGAGAAAATTTATAAAAATTGCGGTAGAAAAACAAGTTAATGAAAGTAATTTTATATTGATTTTTTACCGTATGTTTTGCCTTTTTAAGAGGCACGGGAGGAATATATAATGATAAAAAGCATGACCGGTTACGGTGCTGCAGAGGAGATTTTGAACGGAAGAAATATCCGTGTTGAAATTAAATCCGTCAACCACCGTTATTTTGAATATTCCGCCAGAGTTCCACGTTCATGTGGATTTCTTGAGGAAAAGCTCAAAAGGCTTTTGTCGGGTACTATAAGCCGAGGAAAAGTCGATGTCGGTGTGACTATCCAAACGGTTGAGGGTGCAAATGAGGAAATAACCATCAATAAAGAAATAGCCAAAAGCTATATTGACGCTCTCCGCTCCGTAAAGGATGAATTTCATTTAAAAGATGACCTTTCTCTTTCGGTTATCGCCAAATTTCCCGATGTGTTTACCGTTGTGAAAGCACAGACGGATGAGGATGCTCTTTGGGCAGATGTAGAATCGGTTGCAAAAAAAGCAGCTGAGGCATTTGTCGAAATGCGTGCAACCGAGGGCGAAAAAATGAAAGCCGATATTCTGAATCGTGCTGCATATATCGAAGAAAAGGTCGGAATAATCGAAAAACGCAGCCCCGAAACCGTCAAGGAATACCGTGAACGCCTTTACAATAAAATGCTTGAGGTGCTCGAGGGAAAACAGATAGATGAGGCAAGAATAATTCAGGAAGCGGCAATTTACAGCGACAAGGTCGCTGTTGACGAAGAAACGGTAAGACTGAGAAGCCATATTGCACAGCTTCGTGAAATAGTAGAGCTCAGTGAGCCTGTGGGAAGAAAACTCGATTTTCTTATTCAAGAGGTAAACCGTGAGATCAACACAACCGGCAGCAAATGCTCCGATGTGGAAATTGCTCAAATCGTTGTGGATGTAAAATCCGAAATTGAAAAAATTCGTGAACAGATTCAAAATATCGAATAAAACGGAGGCTTTTTGAATGAAGCTTGTCAACATTGGCTTCGGGAACCTTATAAATGCAAACCGTGTTATTGCAATGGTTTCCCCGGAATCCGCACCGATAAAACGAATTATCACAGAAGCGCGTGAAAAAGGAACATTGATAGATGCTTCCTTCGGCAGAAAAACAAAAACAGTTCTTGTAATGGATTCGGGACATGTAATCCTTTCGGGTATACAGCTTGAAACCGTCGGAACAAGAATGACAGCGGAGGGTGAAGATGAACAGTAACAATAAAAGAGGAGTTTTGTTAGTTGTTTCCGGACCGTCCGGAGTCGGAAAGGGAACTGTTATAAACCGTCTTTTTGAAATGGACAAAAATCTTTATTTTTCAGTTTCCGCAACAACAAGAAAACCGCGTCCCGGAGAAATAGACGGTGTTCATTACAGCTTTAAAACCAAAGAGCAGTTTGAGCACGATATTGAAACAGGCGAAATGCTTGAGCATACGGTTTTTAACGGCAACTATTACGGAACACCGAAAAGTGCCATTGAAAAGGAAATAGCATCCGGAAAAGATATAATCCTTGATATAGAAATACAGGGTGCAAAAAGCGTAAAACGCTTAATGCCGGAGGCGGTGCTCGTATATCTTCTTCCGCCGAGCATAGATGAACTTAAACGCAGACTTATCGGAAGAAACACCGAGGATGCTGAAACAATTGCAGGAAGACTGCACGCTGCATATAACGAATTGCATGAAGCTCCCGGGCTTTATGACTATTTCGTAGTTAATGATATGGTGGAAAATGCAGCCACCAAAATAAAATATATAATCGAGGGCGAACACTGCGGCAGAAATGCTATGCAGGAAGTCCTTAAACAAATTTTAGAGGAGGCAGAAAACCTTGCTTAACCCGAACGATACTTATGACCTTAACCAACTCAACAGCCCCTATGCTAACGTTGTTGCAATCGCAAAACGTGCTCGTAGAATC
>CAZEKU010000185.1:0-2148 GCA_964512935.1 uncultured Oscillospiraceae bacterium
AAGAAGGTTAAACAATGGATTTATCTCTCAGATGGCTCGCCGACTATGTTGATACAGGTGTTACACCCAAACAGTTCTGCGACGCTATGACTATGTCCGGCTCTAAGGTTGAATGTTATAATGAAGAGGCCGACTATATCTCCAACGTTGTTGTTGGTAAAATTATTAAAATCGACAAACATCCCGATGCGGATAAACTTCAAATTTGCCAAATTGATATCGGCCGCGAGGAGCCTATCCAAATCGTCACCGCCGCAACAAATGTTTACGAGGGAATGATGGTGCCTGCTGCACTTGATAACTCCACCCTTGCAAACGGCGTTAAAATCAGAAAAGGCAAACTCCGTGGAGTTCCCTCAAACGGAATGATGTGCTCCGTTTCCGAACTCGGTATCACCGTTCACGATTTCCCCTATGCAATCGAGGATGGAATTATGGATATCAAAGAGGACTGCAAACCCGGTGATGATATCAGAACTGCTCTCGGTCTTAATGATACCACCGTTGAGTTTGAAATAACCTCTAACCGCCCGGACTGCCTTTCCGTACTCGGTCTTGCAAGAGAAGCTGCCGCTACTTTCGGTAAAGAGCTCCATATGCCCGAAATTAAAATTGAGCACGAAACCGGCGATATTAACGATCTTCTCTCTGTTGAGGTTAAAAACCCCACCCTCTGCCGTCGCTATGTTGCAAGAATGATAAAGAATATCAAGGTTGCACCCTCTCCCAGATGGATGCGTGAAAGACTTCGTGCAAGCGGTGTTCGTCCTATCAACAACCTTGTTGATATCACCAACTTTGTAATGCTTGAATATGGTCAGCCCATGCACGCTTTCGACTACAAATATCTTGCAGGCAACAAAATTGTTGTTCGCAACGCAAATGAGGGCGAAAGCATTATGACCCTTGACGGTGTTGAAAGAAAACTTTCTCCCGAAATGCTCTGCATCTGCGATGCCGAAAAGCCCTCCTGCGTAGCAGGCGTTATGGGCGGTGAATATAGCGGTATTCAGGACGATACCAACACCGTTGTTTTTGAATCCGCATCCTTCCTCGGTTCTTCTGTAAGAACCACCGCTAAAAAACTCGGTATGAGAACCGAATCCTCCGGTCGTTTTGAGAAAAATCTCGACTCGAGAATGTGCATTGATGCTGTAAACCGTGCTTGCCAGCTTGTTGAAATGCTCGGTGCAGGTGAAGTTGTAGGCGGTTATATTGATATCGACAACGAGGGCGATGAGCCTTATACCATTGAATTCTGCCCCGATTGGATCAACCGTTTCCTCGGAATTGAGCTTTCCGCTGAAAAAATGGTCGAAATCCTTGAAAAAATCGGCTATAAAGTTGAAGGAAATACCATTATCGTTCCCTCCTTCCGCAGCGGTGACACTCGTCACAAAGCTGATATCGCAGAGGAAATCGCTCGTTTCTATGGCTATGATGTAATCCCGAACACCGCTGTAAAAGGTGCTTCTCAGGGTGCATTCACTCCCCGTCAGCAGTTTGAGAAAAAACTCTCCCGACTCTTTATGGCAAGCGGCTGCTATGAAGTACAGACCTATAGCTTTATAAGCCCTAAATATTACGACAAAATCGAGCTTCCCGAAGATTCCTTCCTCCGCAAGAGCGTTGTTATCACAAACCCTCTCGGTGAAGATACCTCCGTTATGAGAACTACCTGTGTTCCCTCTATGCTCGAAGTAATTTCAAGAAACTACAATAACCGCAACCTTGCAGGACGCTTCTTCGAGCTCGGTACAATTTATCTTCCTAAAGAAACCGCAGATGTTCTTCCCGAAGAAAGAGGCGTAGCCGTTATAGGCTCTTATGGCGAAAAAGAGGACTTCTTTGCAATGAAAGGCGTTGTTCTCGAGGCGCTTGATAAACTCGGCGTTTACGGCGTTGAATTCACCGCAAACAAAGAAAATCCCACCTTCCACCGTGGAAGATGCGCAGATATTTCCATCGGCGAAAAGAAAATCGGTGAAATCGGTGAAATTTCTCCCGCAGTTCTTGAAAACTACGGAATCGGAACTCGTGCATATGTTGCAACCCTTGATATTTCCGATATCTTCGATGCACGCATTGTTGAAAAACAGTTTAAACCCACTCCTAAATTCCCTGCATCCACCCGTGACCTTGCTATCA
>CAZEKU010000186.1:0-2120 GCA_964512935.1 uncultured Oscillospiraceae bacterium
TCTAAAGTCATTTAGATTCTTGACCCTTAGTATGTGACCTGTTTTCCAGGAACATACTCCTGTATCGAGCGAGGCGGCAAAGAGTATTCACTGTTCTGAGACATGCTATACTTCCTCCTGTTCCAAATTCGACATTTAGCCCGAAGGCGCACCTATAGACGCACTTCAAGTCTTACACAACTAATATTATACAGATATTGGCTCGATTTGTAAAGTCTATTAGGCGAAAAATAGTTGCCGAAAATCGAATTTTTTTTGAATTTTGCTATTGACATTTTAGCACATTAAAGCAATTGCTTTATTTTTTGAGCACGGAGAATTTTAAATTGAGCACGACAAAATAAGTTGTAAATTTTTTGTGAATTTTTTGAGCACGGTTATATACTCGTGATTATTAAAAAAAGAGCCTTGCGGCTCTTCTTTTGATTTTGCAGGTTTTAATGCAGTGCTCAAAACGAAAATTCGATATTTTTGATGTGCTCAATGCAAAAATTAAAGTATTCTTCGTATATTTCATTGCCTTTTGCAGCCATTGCGTCATCATCGGGTCTGCGTATAACCCCCGCATACACTCTGCCGACGCCTGTATATCTTCCGTCACCTCTCCTTTTGCAGAGAAGATACATTGAAAATGCACCAGAACGGGAAATTGATTCATAAAGTCCGATATCACGATGACGGATTTCATCGAAAAATTCATTTTGTGCAGATCTTGCGATTATTTGATTCGGCATAAATGTGCTCAAAACTCTGTCTGCTGTGAAAGCAAAAAGGATACTGCGGTTTCGAGCCTCAAAATCGGATGCACGGTTTTTCTCATAGGCAAAACCGTTTTCATTCATAAGAGCTTCCGCAAAGAATTTGCCTATATCATGCGCCTTTTCAAGATTTCCGTTTTCACGCTCATGATTATATATTTTTGCCTCCATATCACTTTCATCAATGGGTTGCAGGCGTTTTCCTACAATTTTCATATCACTGTCATCAGCACCGTACATTCCGTCACCTCCAATTTAAAGCAAAACGGGACAAGGTAGTTTACCCTGTCCCGGAAATTATTTATTAAGATCTTCTCTCACTTTCAGCAAAGCATCAAGAGCCTCGCCGGGTGTGGTACAGGTTCCGAGCGGATGCGGATAGCTTATATAGTATCCGTGATAATCACTTCCGCCTAGAGGTACTAACCAATATTTTTTGATTATTTTTTCAATTTCCTCTCTGTCGCTTTCGCTGTTTGCAGGATGAGCAAGCTCTATTGCCTGGATTTTTCCTGCCTCTGCAAGTTCCCATGCAAGCTCAAGAGAATCATATCTTCCGGGATGTGCAAGGCAGCATACACCGCCGGTTTGATTTATTATATCCGCAGCTTCTCTAACTTCGGGGAAGTTTACGGTATAAGGAATATCACCGAAAACTCTTCCGTTAAGATCGGAGAAAACCGCATAAGTATATCCTCTTTCCATAAGCGCTCTTGCAACATGCTGACGATATATACACTGAGCACCGCCTGCGGCTTTGAGCACATCGTCATAGGTTATAGGATATTTTTTGGATATTTCGTCAATTACACCTTTTATTGCATCGTTGCGCTCTTTAAGGGTGTTATTTATCATTTTTTCAAGCTTTTCAAGCTTTTTAGGCATATAGCAAAGCAGGTGTACATTTCTTCCGGTTTTAGAATCATAAGTTGAGACCTCTACACCAGGGATAACTTTAAGTCCCTTGCGTTTTCCGAGGTTTACGGCGGTTTGTACTCCTGCCATGGTATCATGGTCGGTAACTGCGATAAAATCAAGTCCTGCATCTATTGCATATTGAACGAGCATTTCCGGCGATGTGGAACCGTCGGACATTGTTGTATGGCAATGCATATCGCCTATCATAATGCAGCACTCTCCTTCTGTCACAAAATATCACACGGTTATTATACACCCAAAACAAATTTTATTCAAGTGCGCTCCTTCAAAAAAACTCGAAAAAAGTTTTTATTTTTTTCAAAACCCTATTGACAAATCCGTCTCGATTTTGCTATAATAGTCGAGCAGTCAAAAATGATTTGCGGGTTTAGCTCATCTGGTAGAGCGCGACCTTGCCAAGGTCGAGGTAGCGAGTTCGAGCCT
>CAZEKU010000187.1:0-2059 GCA_964512935.1 uncultured Oscillospiraceae bacterium
GAGATCCTCGTCCTATTGGAACTAAAGAAGCTATATTTAAAGCTGCTAAAGAAATGTACCATGAAATGAGCAAAGAATCGGGCGATTTTATCGACCTTATGCTTGAAAACGAGGCATTTGATGTAGATTCTCGTAAAAACAAATGGGGTGGCGGCTATTGTACCGAAATTTCAATGTATAAGCAACCATTCATTCTTGCAAACTTTAACGGTTCCGCCGACGATGTTGATGTAGTTACACACGAGGCAGGTCATGCTTTCAATGCATTCCTCATTGCAGATAATAAATTTGCTTGTGAAATTGGCTGTGGCGGTATGGAAACAGCTGAAACCCATTCCATGAGCATGGAATTTTTTGCATGGAAATATATAGATAAATTCTTTGGTGAAAACGCAACAAAATATAAATATATGCACGCTCTCAACGCACTTTCATTTATTCCTTACGGAACAATAGTTGATTATTTCCAGCATATTATTTATGAAAATCCCGAAATGACTCCTGCCGAAAGAAATAACACATGGAAAGAACTTTGCGCTAAATTCCTTCCTCATATAAATTTTGAAGGAGTACCTTTCCTTGAAGACGGTCGTCGTTGGCAATATCAAATGCATATATATGAATCTCCGTTCTATTACATTGATTACTGTCTTGCTCAAACCGCTGCTTTCGGATTCCTCCTTGCTTCACTTGAAAACTATGATGATGCTTTTGCCCGTTATATTCGTCTTATGAAACAAGGCGGCGAACAATATTACAATCTTCTTCTTGAAGAAGCTGATATCCCCTCTCCATTTAAAGATGGTGCTCTTAAAGAACTTTCCGAAAAAATAGAAGCTTTGCTCAAAAAAATAAAAGCAGAAATCTAATATAATAAAAAATATTCCGGATATTATCCGGAATATTTTTTTATTTTCCATTGAAAAACTCACTCAAATATATTATGCTAAAATGTATGGAGGTGAAACTATGGCAAACGAAGATAAAAAAGATTTTAACGCAATGCTTCAAAATAACAAGGATATGCCTAAAATACAAATCATTACAGACCAAAAAAGTATTGATAAATATGGCGGAAACAAAATGTATTTCGCTCCTCCAATGGATTATGATCATATTATGAAGCTTATACCTTTCGGAAAAGTTATAACAGTTAGAGATATTCGTGATTATTTTGCAAAACAAAATAATGCCGATTTTACTGAACCTATAACTGCAGGTATTTTTATTTCAATAGCTGCTTGGGCAAGTTTTCAGAGAAATGATGATAAAACCCCATTTTGGCGAACACTAAAATCAAACGGAGAGTTAAATCCAAAATATCCCGGTGGAATTGAGGCACAAAAAGAGATGCTTGAATCCGAAGGGCATACAATCATAGCAAAAGGTAAGTCAGCAATCAAATATTATGTAAAAGACTATGAGAATTCAATTTTTGAACTAAAATAAAAAAGCAGTACCGCATTGCGGTACTGCTTTTATTATTAGAATAAACCTGTAAATAAGCAAGCTGAACCAACCATTATCAAAAGAATAATAAGTGCAATTGGTAATATCATCCCAAGTGCAGATATTATCATGGCTGCAAGATCGCCTTTTTCCATTCTATCCGCAAGCTGAAGTTCATCTTCAACGGATTTAGGATCTAAGTCTTCACGCTCATATTCAACATGCTCATCATGACCGTTTTGTTCTGCTTGGAGCTCAAATGCACGGTCAACTTTTTTTGAGAAAAGCATAAACAAGTTTCGCCTTGCCATATTAAACTCCTTTCAAAACAAATTTTATTCTGCAGATTTAGTGCTAAGCTTGTGATGGCAAGCTACGAAATGGTTCGGAGAAACCTCTTCCCATTCCGGAACAACCTGCTCACAAATTTCAGTGCAATATGCACATCTGGTATGGAATTTGCATCCTTTAGGAGGATTTACAGGGCTCGGGATATCGCCTTCAAGAATCTGAAGATCTTTATGTCCCTCATCCTCGGTTGTAGGAATTGCATTAAGAAGAGCCTCGGTATAAGGATGTACCGGGTGATCAAAAATCTCCTGGGAATCAG
>CAZEKU010000188.1:0-2044 GCA_964512935.1 uncultured Oscillospiraceae bacterium
CTGCATCTCGTGGGTCTGAATCCCGCCAGCCCAACCAAGATTACCTGTTCTTCGGAACAGGTAATTTTTATTTGCAAAAAAGCGGAAAAGCAGAATTTCCGCACCGATTTGCCCAAAGTACCGATTCGCTTTTATCCATATAGCGCTGCTTTCCGGGTATTTTAAGACCCGGATAAAATGCACGCGCCCAATCCAAAAGTGCTGTTGACAGATAGGGCAATGCGCCTTTTGAATCTTTACACAAGGATGCTAAGGTCTGACCGATTATAGAATCATTTACTCGACAGGGGTTATGCTCTTTTAGGATTTTAACGCCCTCGTCATATTCACCGAGTGCAAGATAGACCTCCGCAATTTCGTTATGAATTGATATTTCGCTGATATCGGGGTCGGCATTTTGATCAATCAGCAGGCAGGCGTGTTTATAAAGTGAAAGAGCCCTTTTTGAATATTCACAGTTTCCTTTTCAAAGTCCTCTTACACGATATATCCATGCGCTGTAATAGACAATTTCGAAGCAATTCGGATAGCGTTTCAGCGATTTTTCGATATCCGTGTAAACATCCTCATTATCCCTATCGTGGAGATATTGTTTAAGCCTTTCAATAACGCTTTGCTTATCATTATTCTTAAAATGATAACCTATAAGTGCATCAACGGATACTTCGAACAAATCTGCCATTTCCGCAATGAGTGTAAGCTTGGGAGTTGCCACTCCACACTCCATTTTGACACAGACGCAAATGGTACAAACAGTTCAAAATTTTTTGAACTTTCGGTTTACTTCATTGATACGGTTAAAAAAATCCCGTCGGTTTCCTTTTTAGGAATCGACGGGATTTTCATTATTCGGTTATGCGTTAAGCTCGGGAGTTTTAAAGGCTTCCTTTACGATAATTTCACCGTCGGATGCGGTTACAGCAATTCCCTCAAGCTTTCTGTCAGCATTGTCTACAATAAGCTCGCAGACCTTATCTTCGATATCCTTGCGTATTACACGAACAAGGTCACGGGCACCGCCCTTGTTTCCGTGTGCTTTTTTGGCAATAGCTTTTAATGCCGCATCGTCATAGGAAATATCTATGCCCTTTTCTTTAAGAGGAGCACGAAGTTCATCAAGGCGAAGTGCCGCAATGCGCTCATAATCCTCAACGGAAAGGTCATGAAAAACAACTATTTCGTCAACTCTGCCGATAAATTCCGGACGGAGGAACTGTGCAAGTGCTTTATAGGTTTTATCCTTTTCAAGTGCATAGGAATCTCTTCCGAAACCGAGAGCTTTTTCCTTATTTTCGCTTCCTGCGTTAGAGGTCATAACTATAACGGTGTTTGCGAAAGAAACGGTTCTTCCGTGAGCATCGGCAATTTTTCCCTCATCGAGAATTTGAAGGAGGATATTCATAACATCCGGATGTGCCTTTTCAATTTCATCGAAAAGGATTACGGAATAGGGCTTTCTGCGAACCTTTTCGGTAAGCTGTCCTGCCTCATCATAGCCTACATAACCGGGAGGTGAACCTACTATTCTCGATACCGCAAATTTTTCCATAAACTCGGACATATCAAGTCTGATAAGGGGATCTTCTGTTTGGAAAAGCTCATTTGCAAGAACTTTTACAAGCTCGGTCTTACCTACACCAGTAGGGCCTACGAAGATAAACGACGCCGGTCTTCTTCTTGCGGAAATTTGTACTCTTGAGCGTTTTACCGCATTTGCCACAAGCTTGCAAGCCTCATCCTGACCGATAATATGCTTTTTAAGAGTTGCTTCCAATTCACTGAGTTTTTTAAGGTCGCTTTCCTGAACTTTGCTTGCGGGAATACCCGTCCAAAGCTCAATTACAGTTGCAAGGTCTTTAGAGGATACCTCTGCAGCAAGAGCAATAGGTTCAAGGCGGTTATGCTCAATTTCAAGCTGAAGAGCCTCGGCTTTTGCTGTGGCAATTGCCTCGTAATCTATTGTTTCCTCCTGCTGAAGTGCCTCGATTTTATCCTGCACAGCACGGAGTTTCTGTCCGCTTATTTCATATTCCGCAAGCTCCTT
>CAZEKU010000189.1:0-1992 GCA_964512935.1 uncultured Oscillospiraceae bacterium
GACAAAGATAATATGCTTATGCTTTATAGAGTGGGCTCAAGGGTCGTAGCACCCTCTTGGTGCGGTGTAGGCGGACATTTTGAAAAAGATGAGCTAAATGATGCAAAAGCTGCGGTTCTTCGTGAGATGAACGAAGAAATAGGCCTTACAGAAGATGATTTGGAAAATTTAAGGTTCAGATATGTAACTTTAAGAAGAAAAAACGGAGAAATTCGTCAAAATTATTATTTCTTTGCAAATCTCAAAAATGGCTCAAAAATAAATATGGATTGTAGCGAAGGAAAGCTTGAATGGGTGCCTTTGAGCACCGTGCTCAAAAAGGAAATGCCGTTTACTGCAAAGGGAATGCTTGAGCATTATATGAGCACGGGAAGATTTAATGATAAAATTTACGGAGGAATTACAACCTCCGACGGCGTAATTTTCAATGAAATGGATGAGTTTTAACAGAATAAAGATAAAAAAGCGGCTTTTAGCCGCTTTTTTTATAATATTTAAAAAATTTTTTCAAATATTCCAAAATTGATTAAAAATATTCACAAATTTGCGGTATAATCATTACATAAAAGAGTTTGGAAAAATTTTATTTTTTATGCAATAAATCGGCGATTTTTTCGCACCAATATAATGATAGCCATGATTGGTGGTGTGGTTATTAAAGCCTCTGAAGGTGACAGAGACGCTTTTTCCGATTTGTACTATTCCTGCTACAAGGATTTATATAAATTTGCACTTTATACCGTAGGAGATTCCGAAAGCGCAGCGGATATTGTTGCTGATACTTTTGTTGATATTTGGAAAGGTATTTCAAAGCTCAGGGACGAAAATTCTTTTGCGTCTTGGGCGTTCAAAATATTGAGCATTCGCTGCAAAAAGGAAATTTCAAATATGATAAAACGCCGAAGTTTCTATAATTTTGATGATCTTATAGAAACTCCGTCGGAAAATTCGGAAAATATCGAGGAAGATATTTCCGAAAGTGCAAGCCTTGCTGCGGCACTTTCGAAACTTGATCCGGAGGAAAGAATGATAGTAATTCTTTCAGTGCTGCATGGATATACAAATCGTGAAATTGCCGAGATGCTCGGCAAACCTCAAGGCACGGTGAGCTCAAAGCTGCACCGTACATATGTAAAGTTAAGAGAAATGTTAGGAGGTGAGAACAATGATTGAGCACGATGAAAACGATTTTGAGCACGGAATAAAAGCGAAATTTGAAAAGCTTGACGGAATGATAAAAATTCCCGAAATACCCGATGCTCAAAATATTTTTGAAAAAGCGGACAGCAGAAAAAATATTTTTTCTTTAAAAAAATATTCAAAATATGCGGCAATCGCTGCGGCAGTTGTTCTTATCTGTGTCGGAGCGCCTATTGTAGCGGATGCCTTAGGCGTAGAACCTCCGTTTGAGTCCGAAAAATCCTCACTCTTTGCGACAAATGGAGCTGCTCAAGATTCGGAAATGAATATTGAAAGCGAGTTAATTGGTGAAGATGTAGGCCCGGATGAAGGTGCCATGGATGTTGTGGGAAGCTACGAAACATCGAAAACAAGTGAACCTTCCGAGGATTCCGATAATCTTTATGTGGCTTTAAACGATTTTTTCAAAAGCAGCAGATATGATGCTCTTGAATCTTCAAATTCCGAACTCGAAAGCGCCGCCGAAGAATTCGGAATAATAGAAGATAAGCTCAATAAAAAAAGGAGCATTGAAATTGCGGTGGAGGAGGATTCCGTTTCCGTAAGGCTCTTTGATGATACCCTTGATGGCGAAATAATCTGCGCATTTTGGGTGGAGGGAGAGTATGAAAATTCATCTCTCAATAATGATATATATACAATAAAACTCGAAAAAAGAATTGAGCAGGATGAATTTGAAAGCGGATATTATCTTCCGATGGCAGGCGATGCCGAAAACGGAAACTATACGATATCCGAACAAAATATTTTAATTTCGGAGGAAGTTACCGAAGGAATTATAGCAATTGTGAT
>CAZEKU010000190.1:0-1989 GCA_964512935.1 uncultured Oscillospiraceae bacterium
CGCATAAGCAGATTTTGTGCTATAATAGAACTGTCTAGTTGCATCTAACTGGAAGGAGTGAAAAAAATGGTCGAAATCTGCAAAGAAATACGCAGAATGACAGTTGAATGTATCGGAAGCATAGGAAGCGGACATATAGGCGGTTCTATGTCTATTGTTGAGCTTATGAAGGTGCTTTATTTCGACAAAATGAATGTCGATCCGTCAAATCCCAAAATGGAGGGTCGTGACAGACTTGTTGTTTCAAAGGGTCATGCAGGCCCCGTAGTCTATGCGACTCTTGCACTCAAGGGATTTTTCCCGAAAGAATGGCTCTATACCCTTAACAAATTCGGAACAAATCTTCCGAGCCATTGCGATATGAACAAAACTCCGGGTGTCGATATGACAGCAGGTTCTCTCGGACAGGGATTTTCATGTGCAGTGGGTATAGCAATAGGTTCCAAAATTAAAAAAGACGGAGCCACAATTTATTCGGTAATAGGCGATGGAGAATCCCAGGAAGGACAGATTTGGGAGGCAGCAATGCTTGCTGCAAGCAAAAAGCTTGATAACCTTATTGCATTCACCGATTATAACGGAATGCAGCTTGACGGCAATGTTGAGGATATCAACTCTCTTGGAAACCTTAAAGCAAAATGGAAAGCCTTCGGTTGGTATACACAGGAAATCGACGGACATGATTGTGATGCAATATCCGAAGCTATAGATAAGGCAAAGGCAAAAAAAGGTCAGCCTTCTATGATTATTCTCAAAACCGTAAAAGGAAAGGGAATAAGCTTTGTTGAGGCTGCCGGATATAAATGCCACAGCATGAGCATGAATAAAGAAAATGTAGAAGCCGCACTTGCGGAGCTTCAGTGAAAGGGAGGCGGATTTTATTATGATGATGAGAGAAGCTTTCGGAAATACAGTAGCTGAGCTTATGAGAAAAGATGAACGCATCTGCGTTCTTGATGCAGACCTTGCAAACTGCAACGGAACTGCGGGTCTCCGCAAGGAATTCCCCGAAAGAGCTTTTGATGTAGGTATTGCGGAGCAGAATATGGCATCCGTTGCAGCAGGACTTTCGTCCTATGGTTTTATTCCGTTTATTTCTTCTTTCACTCCTTTTGCAACAAGAAGAATTTGCGATCAGATAGCTATTTCAATTGCATATGCAAAACAGAATGTAAAAATCGTAGGTTCGGACCCCGGAATTTCCGCACAGCTTAACGGCGGTACTCATATGAGCATGGAGGATATAGGTGTTCTTCGTTCTATTCCTACAATGGTGATTTTTGAGCCCGTTGATAATGAACAGATGATTCAGGCGCTTCCTCAGATAGTTGATTATAACGGACCTGTATATATCCGTATGTTCAGAAAAGAATGTCCGGAAATATTCGGCAAAGATTATAAATTTGACCTCTTTAAAGCAGATACACTTAAAGAAGGAAAAGATGTAACGATTTTTGCATCCGGAATAATGGTAAAAACCTCTCTTGATGCAGCTGAAAAGCTTAAAGCAGAGGGAATTGATGCCGAGGTTATCAATGTTCATACTATTAAACCTATAGATACCGAAACCGTTATAAATTCCCTTAAAAAGACTAAATGTGCAGTAGTTGCCGAAAACCATAATATAATCGGCGGACTCTTCTCCGCAGTATCCGAAACCGCTGTACAGAATTTCCCGGTACCGATTGTACCTGTAGGTGTAAAAGATGTTTTCGGAGAAGTAGGCAAACTTGATGTCCTCTCGGAAAAATTTGAAATGACCGAGAAAGATGTTATCGCAGCAGCCAAAAAAGCTGTTGCCTCAAAATAAGAGAAAGGCAAAAAATCTATGAAAAAGAAAGCAAAAAAGATACTTTTTGACCCAAGATGCCCCGGAGCAAAGATGATTTTTTACGGTGCAATACTTTTGGTTATTGCAGGCTGCATCAACGCATATACTTCATGGGTACTTGTTGTCGGTGTACTTTTCAAAATGGCTCAGAGCGGTGA
>CAZEKU010000191.1:0-1982 GCA_964512935.1 uncultured Oscillospiraceae bacterium
ATAAATGGGAAGGAATGTATGAAAAAATCCCGAATGCCGGAGATGATGTAGTTCCACTTTCCGTTGCGGATATGGAACTCAAAAATCCTCCCGAAGTGATCGAAGGACTTAAAGACTATCTCGATAATACAATTCTCGGCTATACAGGAGAAACCGAAGAATACTATAAAAGCGTTATTTCATGGATGGAACGCCGTCATGGATTTTCTCCGAAAAAAGAATGGTTTGTGATGACAGCAGGAGTTGTTCCCGCAATTAAAGAGATGGTAAGCGCTTTCACAAATGAGGGCGACAGCGTCTTAATGCTCACGCCTGTTTACTATCCTTTCTATTCAAGCGTTGAAGCAAACGGAAGAGTTGTTCTCGGAAGTGAGCTTATTCTTAATGAAACGGAATATACCATTAACTTTGAGGATTTTGAAGAAAAAGCCTCAAGAAAAGAAACAACTCTCTGCATACTTTCAAGTCCTCATAATCCGATAGGCAGAGTTTGGACAAAAGATGAACTTTTGAAAATCTGCGATATATGCCTTAAAAATAATGTTTTTATTATTTCCGATGAAATACATTTTGACCTTATAATGCCCGGATTTAAGCATACCTCTATGGGTACTTTTGAGGAAAAGTATCTTAACAACTGTGCAATTTGTACAGCACCGAGTAAAACATTCAATCTTGCGGGACTTCAAACCTCGAATATTTTTATTCCAAATGAAGAATATAGGAATAAAATGACTTCTGCAAGAGGATATTTCTCACTGAATATCTTCGGATATAAAGCTTGCGAACTTGCGTATAATAAATGTGAGGAATGGCTCGATGAGCTTTTGCTTTTCCTTGATGAAAACAGAAAGTTTGTAGAGGATTTTTGCAGAAAAAATATGCCGGAAGTTAAAGTTCACAGACTCCAGGGTACATATCTAATGTGGCTTGATTTCAGAGCATGGGGAATGACTAAGGAAGAACAAGAGGACTTTATGGTGAATAAAGCCAATGCTGTCTTTGATGAGGGATATGTTTTCGGCGATGGTGGAATAGGTTTCGAGCGTATAAATATAGCCTGTCCCCAAAAGGTGCTTGAAAACACCCTTGAACGCATATTTAAAGCAAAAGAAACACTTTAAAAATAATGAAAAAGAGTTCGGCAAAGCCGAACTCTTTTTTGTTTAGTAAAAAAAGCAGCCGCAAAGCGGCTGCTTTTTAACCGATAGTTATATTTTAGTCGATAGGTTTCATTGTCGGGAAGAGGAGTACATCACGGATGGATGCACTGTCAGTAAGAAGCATAACAAGTCTATCAACACCGAAACCAAGACCGCCGGTAGGTGCAAGACCATATTCAAGAGCGGTTACATAGTCGTAGTCAACCTGAGCCTTACTGGAAGGATCAAGAGCAAGACGCTCTGCAACCTGACGCTCGAAACGACCTTTTTGGTCGATAGGATCGTTAAGTTCGCTGAATGCGTTACCGAATTCGGTTGCGTTGATGAAGTATTCAAAACGCTCGGTGAATGCAGGATCTTCGGGTTTACGCTTTGCAAGAGGGCTTATCTCTACGGGGTAATCGTAGATAAAGGTAGGCTGAATAAGGTTTTTCTCGACGAATGCATCAAAGAATTCTGCAAGAATAGCGCCTTTAGTGGGAACTTCAGGGAGATCAACGTGGTGTTCTTTTGCAACAGCAATAGCCTCTTCATCGGAGGAAATTTCGCTGAAATCAACACCGGAATATTTCTTGACTGCTTCGATCATAGTAAGTCTTTCCCAATGTCCAAGGTCAATTTCAGTGCCCTGATAGTTGATTTTAAGAGTACCACAAACATTCATAGCTACGGTTTTCATCATATCTTCAACAAGATCCATCATACCACGGAAATCGGTGAAAGCCTGATAAAGCTCAATGGTGGTAAATTCGGGATTGTGCTTAGTATCCATACCCTCATTACGGAAAATACGGCCAACTTCATAAACTCTGTCGAAAC
>CAZEKU010000192.1:0-1898 GCA_964512935.1 uncultured Oscillospiraceae bacterium
CTCAATGCGCCGCTTGTCCAGATCGCCGAAAAGTTCCGGATCTGCTTCATAAGGGCGACCTTTTACATGTGCCGCCGACATATACGGTGCATCCTCCGAAGAATATTTTGCGAGATAACGGTTGATCGGTGCTCCGGAAAGATGTTCTTCTATGGTTATAATTTTCATAACAAAGGCTCTCCGTCTATCCATATTTGCTTGATTTTTGATGTATCTTTTATATCCTTATCCGGTCTGCCTTCTATCAATAGCAAAACCGCTCTTTTTCCGCTATTTATGCTTCCGAGATCTTTAATATCAAAGACTTTTGCAACCTTGCTTGTTGCACCTGCTAAAACTTCACAGGGTGTAAGACCTGCCTCAACAAGAAGCTGCATTTCGCGATGTATTGATGCACCGTGTTCCACAAAAGGTGCAAATGATCCGTCATTTGCATCTGTTGAAACAAGAATTTCAACACCGTATTCATGAAGCAGCCTTACAGCATTTTCGGCATTTTGATAATGTTTTGGTTCATAACCGTTTCGATTGCTTTCCGAAAACGCTTTCATCATAACAAGTGTAGGTGCTACAACAATTCCTTTTTCCGCAATTGTTTTTGCAAGTTCTTTTGGAAATTCCTCTTTCATAGGAACATGTATCAAAATATCCGCACCGCAGTTTACTGCCATTTGTACAGCTTTGACTGAAACTGCATGAACAGCAACCTTTAATCCGTTTTCATGTGCAGTATTGCAAATATCCTTTAAAACGCTTTTCAGCATCAAATTCGGTTCCATAAGCAGAACTTTAATATATGCTGCACCGTTTTCAATTGCTTTATTTACATAAGCTTTTCCGTTCACTGTTACCATTGCCATTCCTGCGGATGAGACAATTGCAAACTGTTTTGAATTTTCAATAAGCGAAGCGGATGCTGCAACATCACAGGTTGCCGTAACACCGTTTTTCAGCATACTTTTTATTTCTTCTTCAGTTTTCATATGTGTATGAGCATCAATGAATCCCGGCATAAGAAAATATTCCGAAGAAACGCTCTCAGATTCACTTACCGAGGTAATAACGCCGTCATTTATTACAACTTCTGCATTTTCTATGATTTTTTCACCGTCAAACAGCGGATAATTTAATATAATCTGTCCTTCCGATTTCACAATTTCCTCCTCGCTATCTTCAGCTGTACTGTCGCAAGAAATCAACATAGCAATTGCAAGCATAACAGCTATTATTTTCAGGATTTTCATTTTTCAACCGAAACAAGTTCGCTGTATTTCATAACTATACCGAAAAGGTTACTCATAACAAGATAATTTGCACGAACCGTAACTGTATCACCGACACTGACCTTGCTGTAATGGGCATCTGTCGGGAAAATTACAAGTGCATAAGTCCTGCCGTCCACAGAATCCGATATTTCTATTGAGGGTTTATTATGAATATCAGGGCCTACTTTTTTTGCAATTCCTGTAACGCAAAAGCGTTTATCCACATATTTTGCATAAAAGCTGTCTGCATCATTTAAAAATTCTTCATAAAGAGTTTTCGCCTCAAAGGGTGCATCCTGTGAAAGAATCGGCATTGCCGAAGTTTCAATTCTGAGAGTTTTTAAATTTGATGGATGTTTTGGATAAAATTCAAGATTTTCGTTTTTCATAATCTTACTCCTCAGCAATGTGTTTTTATTTCACTTTTAGGCGTTGCGCCGTACATATTTTCCAATTCATGCTGAATTTCTTCGGCACGGGCAATTTGATCATTCAATTTCCATTTTCCTATATTTACACCGTCACGCATAAACATTGATCCGCACTGATGGAAATAAAATTCGATATCACGCTCTTTTGCCTCTAAATACAAATCACGCACCCATTCCCACATAATCGGACGCACTTCTCCCT
>CAZEKU010000193.1:0-1847 GCA_964512935.1 uncultured Oscillospiraceae bacterium
AGCGGCTTAAAAACAGCTCCGAAATTTTGCTGTCCTCCAAATTTCGTTCCCTCCTTTTTTCGTTCTAAAAGGCCTTTCAACAGTTAAGACAGATATTTTTATCCTTCGGTTGCACATAAAAATAAATTCTCCGTATGTTTTTTCATACGGAGAATTTCGGCTTTTTATTTTATTAAGTGTTTTTTGTTTTACATGGATTCCGGAACGGATACCTTGAGCATTGTGAGCACATTTTTGATAACGGTTTTAGTTGCTGCACAAAGAGCGGTTCTTGCAAGCATTACATCTTCGCTTTCACCGCGAACACGGCAGGCGTTATAGAATTTATGGAACATTGTTGCAAGCTCGATTGCGTATTTTGTAATTCTTGAGGGGTCATAGGTTTTTACGGATTCCTCAATTTCGCCGGGGAATTTTGCAATTTCGGTTACGAGAGCAAATTCTTCGGGCTGAGTGAAATTATAAAGGGAGATATCCTCTTTTATATCTACGCCTTCCTCTTTAAGTGCGCGGAGAATCGAGCAGATTCTTGCGTGGGCATACTGTACATAGTAAACGGGGTTATCGTTTGTATTTTTTACAGCAAGTCCGAGGTCGAAAAGGAGATGGGTATTGGGCTCACGCATATTGAAAAGGAAACGAGCTGCATCTATCGGAACTTCGTCAAGAAGGTCGGTAAGGGTTATTGCCTTACCGGTACGCTTGCTCATTTTTTCGGGTTTACCGTCACGCATAAGCTCAACCATCTGCATAAGCACAACATCAAGCTTGCTTCCGTCAAGGCCTACTGCATCCATTGCACCCTGAAGTCTTGCGACATGACCATGATGGTCTGCGCCCCATACATTTATTACCTTGCTGAAACCACGCTTTGCAAATTTATTGTAATGGTAAGCGATATCGCCGGCAAAATATGTGGGATTTCCGTTTGCACGGATTATAACATCGTCTTTAAGCTCAAGAGCCTCAATCTGTTTATCGGTTTTGCCCTCTGCTTTAAAACGCTTTGTAAGAACTTCTGCGTTTTTATACCAAAGTGCGCCGTCTTTTTCGTAGGTAAGGCCGTTTTCGGTGAGGATTTTTACGATATTATCAATTGAACCGTCGTTATAAAGGCTGCTTTCACGGAACCATACATCATAATTTATGCGGTATTTTCCAAGGTCACGCTGAAGTCCTTCCACATTTGCGGGAAGAGCATAGGCTACAAGAGCCTCTTTTCTTTCGGAGGATTCTGCGTTTACATATTTATCGCCGTTAATTTCAGCAAATTCCTTTGCACGAACTTTGATATCCTCTCCGTGATAACCGTCCTCGGGGAATTCTATTGCATCCTCACCGAGATAGAGCTGGAGATATCTTGCCTCAAGGGATTTTCCGAATTTTTCAATCTGGTTACCTGCATCGTTTATATAAAACTCACGGGTTACATCATATCCGCACCATTTCATTGCCTCTGCAAGACCGTCACCGATTGCACCGCCGCGGGCATTGCCCATATGCATAGGGCCTGTGGGGTTTGCTGATACAAACTCGACCATTACCTTTTCGCCCTTACCCATATTTCCTGTTCCGTAGGTATCTTTTTCTGTAAGAACAGCGGAAACGGTTTCTGCAAACCAATGGGGTGCATAGAATACATTGAGGAAACCGGGGCCTGCCACCTCTGCCTTTTCAAAATAGGTTTGGTCAAGGTTCATATGTGAAACAATTGCTTCGGCGATTTGGCGGGGAGATTTTCTGAAAGCCTTTGCGGATACCATTGCAACATTTGATGCAAGGTCTCCGTTTTTATTGTCCGCAGGGATTTCGATATTGAATTTCGGAATTTCACCCTCCGGAAGTTC
>CAZEKU010000194.1:0-1807 GCA_964512935.1 uncultured Oscillospiraceae bacterium
TATATTTTCCGCATATTAAATTTCCGTTTATGTCGAAAATATCGGATTCTTCAAGGGACATTGAATCTTTTTTTACCGCAACAAATCTATCCTCAAAAGGAGCCTCAATATACGAATATTCAGTCTTTAAAACCTTGTTTTCGTTTTCATCCTCAAGACCGTAAACTTTACTTAGCGGTGAAGCACCGTTATAATACTGCACCTCATAAAGACCGTTTAATTTTTTACCCGTTCTTCCTGCATTATCAACGCTGTCGGTAATAATTTCACCCTCATTTGAAAATTCATAGGTGTAAAAATCGCCCTCAAGAGATGTATAAAGCTTTGCGTTTGAATTATTCTCCGAAGGCAAAAATTCATAGAATTCCATCGGAAGTGAAAGCATTAAAGTTGCATCGTCGAAGAAAAATTCATAAAGCATCTTTTCGGTTTCTTCGTTTTTTCCGAGAGCATAGAGCGTTTTTTCGCCTATTTTTCCGACAGTTTCAAAAGTATCGTAAACCGGTTCGAAAACAATTTTTCCGTCACACTGTATACCGTATTTTCCGCTTTCCGTTTTAAATACACAATCGCTGAGTATTTTATCGTTTTCACTAAGTTTATTTTCCGTTTGCGAAGCTTTTCCGCAGGATGTCCATAAAAGCATCACCGCTAAAAGAAATGTTCCGATTTTTATAAGACCTTTCATGAAAATTCCTCCTTTCATACTATTAGTGCAAAATTAAAGGGCTTTTGTTGCAGCTTTAAAAATTTTTTTAAAAAAAGGAGCCGAAAGGCTCCTTTTTCATAATTATTTTGCGTTATAGAAAGCTTCGGAAGCTTTATGCATCATATAGATGTCGATTTTTGCCGCAATTTCCATAGGTGCATGCATTGAAAGAAGCGGTACGCCTACATCAATGGTATCCACCTCAAGGCGGGAAATATATTTTGCAACGGTGCCGCCGCCGCCCTCGTTTACTTTACCGAGTTCACCGGTCTGCCATACAACATTTGCCTCATCGAGAATATTGCGAACCTCTGCGCAGAATTCTGCAGGGCAATCGTTGGTGGAGTTTTTACCTGCTGCTCCGGTATATTTAGTAACAACAATACCGTAGTTGAGGTATGCGGCATTGTTTTTCTCGTGTACCTGAGGGAAAGTAGGATCTACTGCTGCGTTTACGTCGGCGGAAATGCATTTACTGTTTTCAAGGATTACATGGCCGGGAATTCCGTAGGGACGACCGAGATCCATTGCAAAATAGGAAAGCATTTTGCTGTTCATACCGGTAGGGCCATCGGAACCGGTTTCTTCTTTGTCTGCAAAGCAGGCAACAGCGGTGTATTCGGGATCGGATGCAAGAATACCGGTAAGTTCACCATATGCGCAAACTCTGTCATCATGACCGTAAGCACCGATAAGTCCACGGTCAAATCCGATATCACGAGCTTTTCCTGCGGGAACCATTGTGAGCTCTGCGGACTGGAAATCGTCCTCTACAACTCCGTATTTTTCAAAGAGGATATTTGCAATATTGAGCTTTACTTTTTCGCTTACTTCATCATCACGGAAAGGCATGGAACCTACTATGATATTGAGTTCCTCACCCTTGATTCCGTCACCGAGTTTTCTGTCCATCTGCTCTCTTGCAAGATGAGGAAGAAGGTCTGATACACAGAAAACGGGTTCGTCATCCTGTTCACCAACAGTTACGGTGATGGATGTGCCATCTTTTTTAACAATTACACCATGAAGTGCAAGAGGAAGTGTTGTCCACTGATATCTCTTGATTCCGCCGTAATAATGTGTTTTAAAGAGTGCAAG
>CAZEKU010000195.1:0-1719 GCA_964512935.1 uncultured Oscillospiraceae bacterium
GAGCTTTTTTGTTTATTCCCAAAAGAACGGAGGTAAACATGAAAAAAGAAAAACAACTTACGGGACTTGAATATAAAATTCAGGAAATGGCGGAGCGTATTCGTGCGCTTCGTGAAATAACCGGACTTTCCACTTTTGAAATGGCTCAGCGCACAGGCGTTTCGGAGGATGAATATATACAGTGTGAATCCGGTCAAAGTGACCTTAACTTTGCATTTTTATATCGCTGTGCGCTCAGTCTCGGTGTAGATATAACCGATATTATCGAAGGTCAGAGCCCTAAGCTTCGAGGATACACCGTTACCCGCTCCGGACAGGGTCAAAAAATCGAACAGGCTCATGGCATGGTTTATTACAATATGGCATCGGATTTCCGAAACAGAATTTCCGAACCGCTTTATGTAATCAATAAATACAGCGAGGAAGCAGAGCACAGTCCTATTGCTCTTACAACTCATGACGGACAGGAATGTGACCTTGTTGTAGAAGGAAGTATGAAAATACAAATTGGTGAGCATATTGAAACCCTTAGTAAGGGTGACTGCATTTATTTCGACAGCAGCACCCCTCATGGAATGGTTGCTACCGGAGGCAAGGACTGTATCTTCTACGCTATTGTTCTTACTCCTCAAAAAGAAACTTCCGCACATGAAACTTCTATATTTCCAAATGCACCTCACCGTTCGGACGATACACAGCGTGTTTATAATAAGTTTATAAGCACCGAACAAGACGATAACGGTCTTTGTACCAAAATTTCCTTTAAAAATGAGGACAGTTTCAACTTTGCATACGATGTTATTGATGTTCTCGGTCATGAGCAGCCCGATAAACTTGCTATGCTGCATATTTCAAATGACGGTACCGAACGCCGTTTTACTTTCCGTGATATTAAAAAAGAATCCGGCAGAGCCGCAAACTATTTTAAATCTCTCGGAATAAAGCGTGGAGACAAGGTCATGCTCGTGCTCAAGCGTCATTATCAGTTCTGGTTTGCAATTCTTGCTCTCCACAAAATAGGGGCTATTGCAATTCCCGCAACTAATCAGCTTCTTGAGCACGATTTCGAATATCGTTTCAATTCCGCAGGAATAAGCGCTATTCTCTGTACCGCAGACGGTGAAACCGCTGTCGCTGTTGACCGTGCTGCTGCAAACAGCCCTTCTCTTACAACAAAAATTATCATCAACGGAAGTCGTGAGGGTTGGTTCAATTTTGATGAGGATTACACCATGTTCTCAAGCTCTTTCCGCAGAAACGAGGATTCTCCCTGTGGAAACGATCCCATGCTCATGTTCTTCACAAGCGGAACTTCAGGATATCCTAAAATTGCCGCACACAACTATAAATATCCTCTTGGTCATTTTATCACCGCAAAATATTGGCACTGCGTTGACCCCGAGGGACTTCATCTTACAATTTCCGACACAGGTTGGGCTAAATCTCTTTGGGGAAAACTTTACGGTCAATGGCTCTGCGAAGCACCGATTTTTGTATACGATTTCGACTGATTTGATGCAGAAAAAATTCTTCCTATGTTTGCAAAATATCATATTACAACATTCTGTGCTCCGCCTACTATGTACCGTATGCTTATTAAACAGGACCTCAGCAGATTCGATCTTTCTTCAATAAAACACGCATCCATTGCAGGCGAGGCCCTTAACCCGGAGGTTTTCCGTCAGTTTGAAAATGCAACCGGACTTCAGATTATGGAGG
>CAZEKU010000196.1:0-1718 GCA_964512935.1 uncultured Oscillospiraceae bacterium
ATAAGATACGTGGAAATGATATTTCGGTTATTTTCCAGGAACCTATGACCAGCCTTAACCCGGTTTTCACTGTAGAAAAACAGCTTTGTGAACCGCTTATGAACCATCAGGGTATGTCTAAAAAAGAAGCTGCTGCAAAAGCAGTTGAGCTTCTTGCAGATGTTAAAATACCTAATCCGGATGTTGTTGCTAAACAGTATCCTCATCAGCTTTCCGGTGGTATGCGTCAGCGTGTAATGATTGCTATGGCTCTCGCTTGCAAACCTAAGATTCTTATTGCAGACGAACCTACAACCGCACTTGACGTTACCATTCAGGCACAGATACTTAAGCTTATCAATGAGCTTAAAGACAAAAATAACACAGCGGTTCTTTTTATTACACATGACCTCGGTGTTATTAACCAAATTGCGGATGATGTTGCAGTTATGTACTGCGGACAGGTTGTAGAAATGGCTCCGGCCCATACAATTTTCCACCAGAGCGAGCATTCGCATCCCTATACAGAAGGTCTCATGCTTTCAATTCCGAGACTTGATACTCCTGCAAATACCCGCCTTGAAGCAATCCCCGGTGCAGTTCCGCATCCGCTTGATCTTCCTAAAGGCTGCAAATTTGCTCCTCGCTGCAAATATGCCACTGATAAATGCAGGGAAGAAGAGCCCCAGCTTGTTTCTGTAAACGAGAACCATTTGGTACGCTGCTTCTATCCCAAAAAGGAGGACAGACATGGAAAATAACAGAGAAGTCCTGCTCAGCATCAGCAACCTTAAACAGTATTTTCCTTTGAAAAAAGGACGCTTTGTTAAGGCAAACGATGGTGTTTCCCTTGACATTTATAAAGGCGAGACTTTTGGCCTGGTTGGCGAATCCGGTTGCGGTAAATCCACACTTGGACGTACAATTCTTCAGCTTTATCATCAGACATATGGACGCACCATGTATTATGGTCGTTCTCTCGATGACCTTGCTCCTAAATATGTTGAGCATACTATAAAAAATCTTTCAAAACTTCGTTCCGAATGGAAAAGTCTTGAACAGAAAAAACAAAAGATCGAGGAAGAATATGCTGCACTTTCAGAGACCGAGCAGTATGCAAAACATGCAGAGCTTGATCAGGCAAGAAAGCTTGCGGAAGATGCAATGCTCAATATTACCAAAATTTTCGGCGGTTTTGTTGTTGTCGAAAATGTAAATGATATTGTTGCACAGTATTCTAAACAGTATAACTTTGCTAAACAGAAATCTGCACTTATTGAAAAACTCGGAAAAGCTCAGCTCAATCTTGAGGATCTTGAATTTGATGAGAGCAAAAAACCGGGAAGCGTAGATAGCGCTAAAATGGCTGCAGCAAAAGCAAAAGTTGATTCTATAAATTCCGAGATCGAAAAGATTCAGGAAGAAATAGATGCTGTTAAAAAAGCTATTGATGAGCTTCGTGAACAGTACAAAAATGAGCCTGATTTCGACAAATATGATGCAATGCGTGATGATGGTATCGACCTTGCACGCCTTGAATATGACGAAATGCGTAAGCTCCGCCGTGATATGCAGCTTATTTTCCAGGATCCTTATTCCTCTTTGAACCCTCGTATGAGCGTCGGCCAGATTATCAGTGAAGGCATGGTCGCACATAATATGGTTCGTAACAAAGGTGAACGCATGCAGGAAAAAGTACTTGAAGTTATGGAAGAATGTGGTCTTGCGCCTTACTTCCT
>CAZEKU010000197.1:0-1671 GCA_964512935.1 uncultured Oscillospiraceae bacterium
CAAACCTATATTGCATATTCCGTCAAGATTTACCTGAATTGCAATATCTACATCTGTATCAAGCTTATATTCTCCGCTTTCAATCTCATTTCTTACGGATTCTCGCTGCCAATCATACCAATCAGGAATATGGGAAAACTCCGTTTTTCCTTCTATTGCGTTAAGACAGCCGTATTCATCCATATGCCATTTCTTTTTGCAGGCTTTACATTCAAGCTCGGTACCCTTGCCCTCCATATGATTTTCCTTAGAACAATTTGGGCATTTATAAAGTATCCTATGCAGACCATCTGCACGGAAAGGCTCATTTATTTCAATTTTATTATCACGCTGCCATGCAAAATTATCAAAAGAAAATTCCTTTTCCAAAAGTGCATCCAATTCCGCAACGGATTTTTCCTTTATTTCATCTTCGGTGGCAATACATTTTACATGGGCGCTTACATCCACTTTTCGAATTTGAAGCATATTGTAAAGCGGGTCTCTTGCAAAAGCGCCTTTTGTAATTACTGTTACAACGGGTACTCCGAGCCTTTTCATGAGCACGCCCATTCTCTTCGGAAGTGCTGTTGCTCTTCCGTCAAAGGAATATCCTGCCTCAGGATACATGAGCACGCTTGTTTTATTGACTCTGAGCATATATTCGATATCCTTTAAAAGAGAGATATCCGTTATATATTTGTGGGTAGGTGTACATCCGAGAAAGCGCATGAGCTTTCCGAGTATTCCCGACATTGCATCTACCGAGGTCACTATTCCGAGCCTTTTCGGATAAAAAATTCCGTAGGCAAGTTTCATATCCGTAAAGCTTGAATGATTCATAAGTATAAGACAGGGCTTATCTTTAATAAGCTCCATTCTTTCGGTAGTATATTTGAAATTCGTCTGTTTTAAGGTTGGAATACAGACAATTCGCACTACCGCAGCAAGAAATCTGCTTGGAGGCAGAGGTTTTTTATGAGTTAATCTCGGAAGCTTTAAAACTTCTTCATATGACATTTTTTCAGCTTTTATCTTCATTGTTTTCACATATCTCCCTAAATTATCAAACAAAGTTTATCATATCACATAATTTAAAACAAGCATTCTATTGCTTTATATTTATTTATTCATACAAATAATTACACATTTTTCAAAAAAATGACCTTAAAATATGAGTTTTTATTCTTTTATTTACAATATATACCTATATTTTAATAATAACCAACAAAAAAGTGTATCAAAACTTGCTAAACTTTGTAATTATTCACTATTAACATTGAAAAAAATTTGTGCTAATATAAATTCAATCACTTTAAATCGTTGAAAAGAGGCTTTAAGATGAAATCCAATGTTAGAAAAATTTTTGCAGCAATTATGGCATTTGTAATGCTTTTCGGATTTACTGCTTGCTCAAGCAGTAAAAATTATACCGAAAACAATACCGAATTTATAATCGGTGTTTCAGGTCCTCTTACCGGTGGTGCAGCTGTTTATGGCGCAGCTGTTCAAAACTCCGCACAGATGGCTGTTGATGAGATTAACGCAGCCGGCGGTCTTAATGGTGTTATGTTTAAACTTGTTGCAACCGACGACACTCATGATGCAACTAAAGTTGCTGCAAACTACGCTTCCATGCTTGAGGGCGGAATGCAGGTATCTCTCGGTACTGTAACCACTGCTCCCGGCCTT
>CAZEKU010000198.1:0-1640 GCA_964512935.1 uncultured Oscillospiraceae bacterium
GAATATCAACAATTTTTTTATTAAAAATTATATTCTGCAAAAAATTTTCCATTAAAGACCGAGAAGTTCAGTAACGGATTTGCGAATAGCGTCGCCGGAAAGTTTTGCTGATGCCATATCGTCGGCTTTTACAGAATAGTAAACTTTGAGTTTAGGCTCAGTACCGGAGGGACGAACTATGAACGAAGAACCGTCATCAAGAGAAAATTCAATCATATTTGCATCGGGCAAATGGTCTTTAGAGGATATAACAGCCTTTTCACAGACAGAAACGGGAGGATTTTTGCGAAGCTCGGACATGATATTCGCAATGCGTTTTGCACCGTTTGCGCCTTCGCAGTAGAAGTTATCCTGAAAATCATAATAGTAACCGTATTTTCTCTGAATATCATCAAGAGCCTCACCGAGAGTTTTGCCACGGAGTTTCCAGAAATTAGCTGCCTCACAAATAAGAAGGGAGGCGTTTACAGCATCCTTATCACGCACATAGGTTCCGGAAAGATAGCCACAGCTTTCCTCAAATCCGAAAATAAAGCGTTCAGGATTGCCCTCATTTTCAAGCTCGGAAATAACCTTTCCGATATAGCGGAAACCGGTGTAAACGCTTTTCATTTCAATTCCATAGGCTTTAGCAATGGAATCTGCAAGCTTTGTGGAAACAATCGAGCGTACTGCAACGGGATTTTCGGGCATCGTGCCGTTTTCGGTTCTTGCAGCAGCAATAAAATCAAGAAGAATTGCACCGATTTCGTTGCCGGTGAAAAGTCTGAAACCATCCTTTTCGTTAGATGCAACACCTACACGGTCAGCATCGGGGTCGGTTGCAAGAACTAAATCCGCACCACATTCCTCGGCCTTTTTAATTGCAAGAGAAAGTGCCTCACGAAGCTCGGGATTCGGGAAAGGGCAGGTGGGAAAATCACCATTAGGCTTTTCCTGTTCACGAACCATTTCAATATTACCGAAACCGCCGAGAGAAAGGGTAGTAACTACGGGTATTGCACCGGTGCCGTTAAGGGGAGTGTAGACTATCGAAAGAGTGTTTCTTGAATGATTATCCCTATCAACGCCCTCACGAAGGACTCTTGCATAAAAACGACGCCAAAAGCTGTCGGGAATTATGATTATTTTCTTTTCGGAAACAGCTGTTTCAAAATCGGAAGAAACAGCTCCGCAAAGGACATCGGTTTTTTCGATGATATTAAGAATTTCCTTTGCAACATCTGGGGATATCTGACATCCGTCGGCACCGTAGACCTTATAACCGTTATATTTTGCGGGATTATGGCTTGCGGTAATTATTATTCCTGCGTCGCAGTATCTTTCACGAACAGCATAGGAGAGCATAGGTGTAGGTGCGGGAGCACCATAAAACCAAACCTTTATTCCGTTTGCAACAAGAACGGATGCGGCTTCCTTTGCAAATTTTTCGGAATTGTGACGGGTATCATATGCAATTGCAACGGCGGAGCCTTCTTTTTTGGAATTGACATATTCGGCGAGAGCCTGAGTTGCCTGACGGACGGTCTAGATATTCATTCTATTAGTACCTGCACCGAGAATACCACGAAGTCCTGCGGTACCGAAATCGAGATTTCGATAAAAACGGTCGAAGATTTCATCTTCGTTTCCGTCTATTT
>CAZEKU010000199.1:0-1639 GCA_964512935.1 uncultured Oscillospiraceae bacterium
GAGCCTGCTCACCGGTATCGGGCTGAGATACAAGAAGGCTGTCGATATCTACGCCGAGAGCCTTTGCATAAACAGGGTCAAGTGCGTGCTCAACATCTATGAATGCGGCTTCGCCTCCTGCTTTTTGAGCGGATGCTATGATATGGAGCGCAACGGTTGTTTTACCGGAACTTTCGGGACCGTATATCTCAACGATTCTACCTCTCGGTACACCTCCGATTCCAAGTGCGCTGTCAAGCGATATGGAACCTGTTGAAATTGATTCAACATTGAGAGCCGGAGCCTGTCCGAGCTTCATAACAGTTCCCTTACCATACTGCTTTTCAAGTTGTTTAATTGCGGTTTCAAGTGCTTCTTTTCTATCTGCCATAATCAAAAACTCCTTCCATACATAATATCCAATCGGCTTCATTTCTGATTTATAGTATAATATATTATAATTTTAAAATCAATAGTTTTAAACTAAAAATCAGAACAAATGTTCTAAATTTTATGCTGTTGGTGCGTTTTTGTCCAAACTCTACTCTATTCGTCCCATTCTAATATGTTTTTTAATTATATAATGTATATAATATAATTAATATACTAATATATAATAAAAGGACATCTTAAAAGATGTCCTTTTAATTTATTCTTCGTCCATAAGGCGCTTATAAACCTCGCCCTTTGTCTGTCCTGTGAGTTTTGCTGCCTCTTTAGCAGCCATTGATGCGGGCTTTCCTTTTTCCATAAGCTCTTTTGCAATGGAAATTGCCTCCTCCATAGGATCGAGCATTTCTTCCTTTTCAAGCTGTTCACCATCGAGCACCAAAACATATTCGCCCTTAGGTGGATTTTCGGTATGGTATTTTACAGCCTCGGAAAGAGTTCCTCTCCATGAGGTTTCATGGATTTTTGTAAGCTCTTTTACAACAACAATATTTCTGTCACCGAAAATTGAATTCATATCTTTAAGGGTGTTGAGGAGCTTATGCGGTGCTTCATAGAATACCATTGTGCGGCGTTCATGACGAAGTTCCATAAGGTGTTCCATTCTTGAGGTGCGTTTTACGCTTAAAAAGCCCTCGAAAGTAAAGCGTGAAACCGAAAGTCCCGAAACCGCAAGTGCTGAAATTACAGCTGATGGGCCCGGTACTGCCTCGACTTTAACATCGGCTTTTATGCAAAGCTTTACAAGGGTTTCACCCGGATCACTGATGCAGGGCATTCCCGCATCGGTAACTATTGCACAGCTTTCGCCGCTTTGCAGGCGTGAAACGATATTTTCACCCTGTTCATATTCATTAAATTTCTGATATATCACCATCGGTTTTTTAATTCCGAAATGGTTGAGGAGTTTTGCTGTAACACGAGTATCCTCAGCAGCAATAAAATCCACTTTTTCAAGGGTTTCCACCGCTCTCGGCGAAAAATCTCCTAAATTTCCGATTGGTGTTCCCACAACATAAAGAATTCCCATAATACCTCTTTATCTTCCGTTTTCTATATAGTTTATTTTAAGTCCGGCATGACCGCCTTTTTTACCTTCAATAAGAATGAGCCAAGGCTCGGTGCTGTCGGTAGCATTGTTTACAAATGTAAGCCTTTTCGGTTCGATTTTATTTTTTCGCATTTCAAAAATAACATCTGCAAGGCGCTC
>CAZEKU010000200.1:0-1614 GCA_964512935.1 uncultured Oscillospiraceae bacterium
TTATTCGTTTGAAAAATGGAACGGAAATAGGTTTTAGAGGTAAAAATAAAATAAAAAAATAAAGAGCCGAAAGGCTCTTTTTATTTATAAATATCCGCAATGCAGCGAAGTCTGCCTTTTTTAGTTTCAAGCTTAATACCACGATAAATAAATTTTCCATGACCTCTTACGGAAATTATATCTCCATTTTTAGGAGTATATGAAATGTTGAGCATGGGAATGCCGTTCAACATAACTTTTTCGTGCTCACAAAGTTCTTTTGCAGTGCTGCGGGAGAGCTTGTATATTGAGGTAATTACCGAATCAAGCCTTTCCGAGGCAACGACAAATTCACTTTCTAATGGGGTTGGAATTATACTTGAAGGGATGTGCTCGATTTTTGAGCACCGAACATTGGTATGCTTTATTGTAACAAGATTTTCACAGATGTAATCGACAATGTTATCCAAACATGGTGCATAAGCAATGTTGTCTTTAACAATAACATCCCCTAAAGTGCTCCTTCTTATACCAAGCGACATTATGGAACCGAGAAAGTCGCGGTGAGAAAGTTCACCGGAAAACTTCAATGAGCACGGTTCAATTTTTATGTATGATATTGGTGCGTGATCAACATATCCGCAAATATCTTCATTTCCGAAAACTGCAATAGCTTTTTCAAAACCTTCATAACCTCCATCAAAAATATATGGAATACCTTTTACAGTTGATTTCAGAAGATTTTGCTCAGCAGGAGAAAGAAATTCAGTGAAAGTATATATATTTTTTGAAAATGAACGCTCTGCAAGTTCAGAAAACCGTTTTTTAAGAATATTTTCGTCATCCGCCATATTATTACCGACCTTTCTGTGGTATAATTGATTCTATCACAAAAAATATATACAGTCAATTTTACAAATTTGAGGCGAAAATGAAATATAAACTTTTAAGAAGTGACAGAAGAACAGTTGAGCTTTCGATTGATGATGACCTACAGGTGGTGATAAAAGCACCTCTAAAAATGAGCACGGATGAAATAGACGCTTTTATAGAAAAACATCTCAAATGGATAGAAAAGCACTGTAAAAACAAAGAAGAAATGCTCAAAAAATTTTCTTTGAGCAATGATGAAAAAACGGTGCTCAAAGAAAAGGCGTACGAATATTTAACAGAACGCACAGAATATTTTGCTAAGCTGATGAAGCTTAACTATACGGGAATAAAAATAACTTCGGCAAAAAAGCGTTTTGGAAGTTGCAGTTCTAAAAATTCAATATGTTATTCGGTGTATTTGATGAATTATCCACCTGAAGCTATAGATTATGTTGTTGTTCATGAACTCGCTCATATAGTTCATAAAAATCATGGTGCTAAATTTTATAAGCTTGTTGAAAGAGTACTTCCGGATTACAAATTTCGAAAAAGTCTTTTAATATAATACAAAAAGCAATAAAATCGCCTATAATTATTGACAAAATATTTTAATATGTTATAGTTATTATGTTAATTTTGCATCTGTTGTTTGATGGAAAATCCTTGGTCAAAAGGAGGTGGAACTGTCGCCTGAAACCAATTTTGGAAAAAGGTGATAGAAAAACGATTATCGAGACCGAATTTTCCGTCATATGAAACACT
>CAZEKU010000201.1:0-1613 GCA_964512935.1 uncultured Oscillospiraceae bacterium
CGGCAAAACCTGCAGACCTTGATGGTTGGACCTGTTCCTGCGGAACCGTAAATAAAGGTAAGTTCTGTCAGAATTGCGGAACTAAAAAGCCTGCCGGTGTTCCTCAATATCGTTGTGATAAATGTGGCTGGGAACCCGAAAAAGGTGTAAAACCGCCTAAATTCTGCCCTGAATGCGGAGATCCCTTTGATGATGGCGACATTATGTAATAAAGGAGCGTTGTAACATGGGATTATTTGATAAAAAATACTGCGATGTATGCGGTGAAAAAATAGGACTGCTCGGAAATAGAAAATTAGAAGATGGAAATCTTTGCAAAAACTGTGCAAAAAAACTTTCGCCCTTTTTCAATGAGAGACGCCACTCCACTATAGATGAGATTAAGGAACAATTAGCTTATCGTGAAGCTAATGCTGAACAGCTTAATTATTTTCATCCCGACCGCAGCTACGGTCGTTCCAAAAAAATTTATGTGGATGTGACCGCAAAAAAATTCATTGTTACATATTACAGTGATTGGAGCAAAGAAAACCCCGATATTATTTCCTTTGACCAGGTTAAAAATGTTCAATCGGAAGTAGAGGAAAGCAGATCTGAAATTTTCTTTAAAGACAGCGAAGGAAATAATAAGAGCTATTCCCCACCCCGATACGAATACGAATATTCATTCATAATCAAAATTTTTGTAGATTCACCTTGGTTTGATGAAATAAAATTGGAACTTAACGACAATCCCGGACCCGACAGTCCTCATACCGCAGAATATCGTGATTACGAATATCAGACAAAAGAAATTATAGATTTGCTCATGAACCGCAATTGCGTTCCTACTGTACAGCCTACTGCAACAGCAGTTCCAAAATCATCGAACGAATGGACTTGCAGCTGTGGTGCAGTAAGCAGTGGAAAATTCTGTTCCTCTTGCGGAAGCCCTAAACCCGAAAGCAAATCTCGTTTTTGCAGCAATTGCGGTTGGAAAAATCCAGATCCGAATAATTCACCTAAATTCTGTCCCGAATGCGGTGCTCAGTTTTAAATTATGAATATTAAAAAATTTTATAGGACGGTATTATTTATGGCGATACTTTCTGTAATTTGCGGATTACTCGGATGTCAAAAAGCACCGAAACCTGCAGAGCATGAACTTTCCGATATTACTGCCGTTTCAATTTCCTGTGGAGAAATGGATTTGTGTTACGGATATTCGTTTTGGGCACATAATGAAGAAAATACATGGCTTTTGGATGCGGAATGCTTTACTCATAATTTTGAAGTAGAAACCATTTTAAAAAATCGTCAGCTCACCGATAAAGATATCGAAACACTGTTTGAAATTTTGGAACAAAACAACAGTATTTCTTATGTTGAAAATTATCAAAATTCAAAAAAGTTTTCTTTCCAGACTTCTGATGGAAGTACCTATAGTTTTTGTCTGACTTTTTCTGACGGAAATCAATATGTTACCTGCGACAGGCAGAACGATTTAGAGGAATTCTTTTACCACCTTGCGGAAAAGTATGATGAAATAGTATCAAAATAATGACAAAAATGGAGGATTGAATTATGGCTAACAAATGTGCAATATGTGGCGCGGAAGTAAATGTATTTCAGGC
>CAZEKU010000202.1:0-1607 GCA_964512935.1 uncultured Oscillospiraceae bacterium
TATATCTTCGGGAGCTGTAAACGGTGTGAAAACAACCATTCCTTCATAACGCGAAATACCGCTGCCCTCATTGGTGACAGCGGTTATTTCAGTTTCGATAAAACTATTCTCTTTTATCAAAATTTTCTTTTCCATTTAACCCTCCGGATAGGCGATTACGCCGGAATAGGTCTGAGTAAGAAGCGATTCTATATTGGAAATATGGAAATTTGTATTTGCGGCAGCGCAGTTATTGATAACAACAACATCCGTTATTCCACGGTCTTTTACAAGCTCCACAAGATTTCCGTCATAGTAGCGTTCATCCACAACATAGGTTTCTTCAAAACCTGATGCCGCAAAGGTTGCGAAAGCGTTTCCGTAGGATTCTTTTACGATAACGAGCTTTCTTCCGTTTTTGACATTGGTTTTAATAACGGTAAGGGGATAATCTCCTCCGAGGAAAACACCATAGGAATAGGTTCCCTTTGCATAGCCATGCATTACCATTGATGCAAAATAGTTTTCAAGGTCGCCTTTGTTATACTGGTAAGTTTTGTTTTCCACAGGGAATTCGCACCATTCAACATGGTCGGGGTTATTTTCAAGTGCCTTTGCCATATTTGTTCCGGAATAGAGAGTTCCGAGGAAACCGTCTATGGTGTGTTTTGTATAGGAATCGTAATCGTAGTAATCAAGTCCTGCGGACTGCATAAATGCGGTGTAGGCATAATATGCTCCGAGACCTGTCCAATGGTGGTCGGTGCTGAAATAGAGATATTCATCTTTATGTGCTTCGAGCACGCTGTAAGCATCGACTGTTTTTACATCGGAATCGAGCATTGAATAGATATAATCTATGCTTTCCTTTTCGGAGTTGGATATATTTTTATATCTGTTCGGGAAAGGATAGAATTCTGCGTGTTTCGGTATAACCATGCTATAAACATTTACTCCGTTTCCAAAGGCATCGCCGTATTTATTGATAACGGAGGCATAGTATTCTGCAGCGGATTTACTTCCGCCGAAAAGCTCGAAGGCAATTCCCTTATATACGAAAATTCCCGCAACGGTTTCGCCCTGTTCACCGTCATCCACAATTTCCGGTTCGGAGTTAACCGGTGTATCGGAACTGTTTTGTTCACCGGAGGAGGTTTCGTTTGAGGGAGTGCTTATATTTTCGGAGGAGCTTTCACTTGAGGAGGGAGTTTCATCGGTGTTTCCCGGAACGGGATTATAAATTGCGGCACCGTCAATATGGATACCTCTCATATCCTCTAAAGCGGATTGGAGTTTAACAAATCCCTCACGGAAAGTAAATGTATCTGCATAGGCAAGCTCTATTCCGAGGGTATATTCGCCTTTAAAAAGAGATTCAATGCTGAATTTCGGCATTTGGTTAAGGTCACGTTTTTCATATTCGGAATATGTCGGCTGAGGAAGTGCCCATGCAAGTATTCCGAGTACAAAAATTATAATAACGCTGACAGCAACGCTTGCTATTTTAACAAGCTTATCATTGCGTTCTTTATTATAATCTTCACCGTAAGCGTATTTATCTATTTTCATAAAAGCAAGCCTCCTTTCTTTAGAACTTGTAATAGATGAACGGATTATAGCTCATTCCT
>CAZEKU010000203.1:0-1605 GCA_964512935.1 uncultured Oscillospiraceae bacterium
TCAACAAAAACGGTGTTTTTAAAGATAAAATAAGAAAACTTCCGAATATATTATAAAAAAATAAAAATATTAGCAATTAGATATTGCAATTCCTACAAAAAAGGTATAATATAAATTTCGGACGACCGAAAGGTTAATAATTCCAAGGAGGAAAACAAATTTGGAAAAACGTTTTGTTTATGTGGATAACGCTGCAACAACTCCTATATCCAAAGAAGTTCTTGATACAATGATGCCCTGGCTTACCGACGGATTCGGTAACGCCTCAAGCATATATTCAAAGGGCCGTGAGGCAGGTTGGGCTCTTAAAAAAGCACATGAGGATGTAGCTGCTGTAATAGGCGCAGAGCCTAATGAAATATATTTTACTTCCTGCGGTTCGGAATCCGACAACTGGGCACTTAAAGGTGCAATGCAAACTCTTTCTAAAAGAGGAAAAAAACATATAATCACTTCTGTTTTCGAGCACCATGCAATTCTTCATACCTGCAAGGCACTTGAAAAACAGGGTTTTGAAGTAACCTATCTTCCCGTTTATGAAAACGGAATTGTAAAACCCGAAGATGTTGAAAAAGCAATAAGACCCGATACCGGTCTTGTTTCAATAATGTTTGCAAACAACGAAATCGGTACTATTCAGCCTATTGCAGAGATAGGAAAAATCTGTCGTGAACATAAAATATGGTTCCACACCGATGCAGTTCAGGCAATGGGTCATGTTAAAATTGATGTAAATGAGCTTAATGTGGATATGCTCTCGCTTTCCGGACATAAAATACACGCACAAAAGGGCATAGGAATGCTCTATGTAAGAAAGGGAATTGTACTTCCCAACCTTATTGACGGTGGCGGTCAGGAACGCGGAAAGCGTGCAGGTACCGAAAATGTAGCCGCAATTATGGGCTTTGCAAAAGCAATGCAGATTGCAAACGAGAATATCGAGGAGCGTGGTGCAAAAACAAAGGTGCTCCGTGATAAGCTCATTGATAATATTCTTAAAATTGACCACACAAGACTTAACGGTGACCGTGAAAACCGCCTTCCCGGAAATGTAAACATTTCCATTGAGGGAATTGAGGGCGAAAGCCTTCTTTTAAGCCTTGATATGTACGGAATCTGCGCAAGCTCCGGTTCAGCTTGTACCTCGGGTTCTCTTGATCCGAGCCATGTTCTTCTTGCACTTGGACTTGTTCATGAAACCGCACACGGTTCTTTGCGTATAAGCCTTTCCGATGAAAATACCGAGGAGGATGTGGATTATATCCTTGAAGTTCTTCCCGGAATTGTTGAAAGACTTCGTTCCATGAGCCCTCTTTGGGAAGCTATGATGAAGGGCGAAAATAAAAAAGTTCCCATGATGCACTAATTAACAAAAATCCCTTGCATAAATTCGGAGGAAAATCAAATGTTATATTCTGAAAAAGTATTCGACCATTTTTCAAATCCACGCAATGTAGGCGAAATTGAGGACGCAAACGGTGTAGGCGAAGTCGGTAACGCAAAATGCGGAGATATCATGAAAATGTATCTTAAAATCGAAAACGGTATCATCGAAGATGTTAAATTCAAAACCTTTGGCTGCGGTGCAGCAATTGCAACAAGCTC
>CAZEKU010000204.1:0-1575 GCA_964512935.1 uncultured Oscillospiraceae bacterium
CCTTAATAAGCAGAGGAGAAGAACTGACTGATCAAAATATACACTATGTTATGGAGCTTGTGAACGAGGGAAATGAGGAGCAACTGAATAAAATCAGCGGCGACTGTATTTGCATAACCTCAAAAGGAAGACCCGTAAAAGCAAAAACTCTCGGACAAAAGGCGTATATTGAGGCAATAAAAAATACCACTGTCACAATAGGAGTAGGCCCTGCGGGAACGGGTAAAACCTATCTTGCGGTGGCAATGGCAGTAAAAGCGTTCCGTAATCAGGAGGTCAACCGAATAATTCTTACAAGACCTGCGGTAGAGGCAGGTGAAAAACTCGGATTTCTTCCGGGAGATCTCCAAAATAAGGTTGACCCTTATTTAAGACCGCTTTATGATGCGCTTTTTGAAATGCTTGGTGCCGAAAACTATCAGCGCTTTGTCGAAAGAGGCAATATCGAGGTAGCACCCCTTGCATATATGCGAGGAAGAACCCTTGATGACTCTTTTATAATTCTTGATGAGGCACAGAATACAACACCCGAACAGATGAAAATGTTCCTTACAAGACTCGGATTCAACTCAAAAGCAGTAATAAACGGAGATGCAACACAGATAGATCTGCCCTCAATAAAGAAAAGCGGACTTGTTGAAGCGGTAAAGGTTTTAAAAGATGTGGAAGATGTTTCACTTATAAAATTTACCGAAAAAGATGTTGTGCGCCATCGCCTTGTACAGAATATCATCAAAGCCTATGAAAAATATTATGAAAGGACGGCAAAGGAAAATGGCACTCGCAAAGGTTATCATATCAAACAGACAGAAAGAAATTAAGATACCCACGGGAATAAGGCTTCTTATGCGCCGCTGCTGTGAAGCAACCTTGAGCACGGAGGGTTTTACCGAGCCGGGCGAAATAAGCATAAGCTTTGTTTCCAATGATGAAATAAAAAAGATAAATGCCGAATTCAGAAATGTTGATGCGGTCACCGATGTAATTTCTTTTCCGTTAGGAGAAAACGGAATATACGACAGAAACCCCGAAAGCGGAGCGCTTCTTCTCGGAGATATAGTTATCTCACTTCAAAAAGCAGAGCAGCAGGCAGAGCTTTACGGACACAGCCTTCAGCGTGAGGTAGCATATTTAACGGTTCATTCGGTTTTACATCTTTTAGGATATGACCATGTCAACGGTGGCATGGAACAGGTACATATGAGAGAAAGGGAGGAAACGGTTCTCGCGAAGCTCGGACTTCAGCGTGACGCAAGTTATGTCAATGAATAATAAATTTGAAACAAAATCTGCCTTTGTGGCAATAGTAGGAAGACCTAATGTGGGCAAAAGCTCACTTCTTAATGCACTTATAGGTGAAAAGGTAGCGGCAGTTTCCGCAAAACCTCAAACCACAAGAACAAGAATCACCGGTATACTTACAAAAGGACTTACCCAGTTTGTATTTATAGATACCCCCGGTCTCCATAAACCGAAAACCAAGCTTGCCGATTTTATGGTAAAGCAGGTGGGAGATTCCGTTGCGGATGTGGATATTGCAATACGTGTTGTTGAGCCTCAAGGTGAAATAACTCA
>CAZEKU010000205.1:0-1565 GCA_964512935.1 uncultured Oscillospiraceae bacterium
CATTTAAATGTAAAATCTGTAAATACCGTACGGCTTTTTGCATCGTTAAACGAAAATACAATTAACACCGCTATCGGAAGATAGAGGAATGCATAAATTATGCCAACATAAAATTTAGATAAAAATTTCATACGACCATTCTCGCCTCCTCATCCACTTTATTTGTATCAAACTGATTCATAACACTCATACAGATAAGTATTATTATCATTAAAACAAAGGAAAGCGCCGAGCCGAGATTAGGATTATAGCTATTACTGCTAAACTGCATTTCGATAAGGTCGCCTATCATAATCTCAGAGCCACCGCCGAGCATTTTAGATATAATAAAGGTACTTACCGACGGAATAAAAACCATTGTGATTCCCGTACTTATTCCGGGTAAACTCTGTGGAAATATTACATGGGTAAAAACCTGCAATGGATTTGCTCCGAGATCCTGAGCAGCCTGTACTAAAGAATGATCCATCTTCATCATAACAGTATAAAGCGGAACAATCATAAACGGAAGGTAATCATATACCATTCCAAGTACTACTGCTCCCTGTGTATTGATCATCTCAAAAGGACCTATTCCGAAAAGTCCCAACAACCTATTAAGAAGTCCGTTGTTTTCAAGAATTGTCATCCAAGAATAGGTTCTTAAAAGAAAGTTCATCCACATCGGAAGCATAATAAGCATAAACATTGTTCTTCTGATATTGCTTGTTTTTCTTGCCATTATATATGCGAAAGGATATCCGATTACAAGACATATAGCTGTTGCAACAAATGCAAGAAAAAGTGATTTTACTATAACGGGAATATAGTCTCCAACACGAATTATATTCTGAAAAGTAAATTCTCCTGAACTTGTTGTAAATGCAAAATATACAACCATTAAAAGCGGAACAATGATAAATATTATCATGAATAAAATGTATGGGAAAGCAGGATAACGGTTCTTCGTCATTTTTCTTCCTCCATCATCTTATGCATTATATGTATATCATCCGGAATTACGGAAAGTCCAACCTCCCTACCGGGTTCTTGATAAAGAGTAGAATGGATTTTCCATTCAAATCCCTCTGAGGTAACCACAATTTCGTAATGAACACCTTTAAATATAACACTTTTTACTGTTCCCACGATTTGACCTTGTGAGGGTTCGGAAACCTTTATATCCTCAGGACGAATAACTACATCAACATTTTCGTTTTCTTCAAAACCAAAGTCAACACAATCAAAATCTCTTCCTGCAAAATTAACAAGGTAATCCTTTTTCATTACGCCATCGATGATATTAGATTCACCTATAAAGTCTGCTACAAAAGCATTTACAGGTTCATTGTAAATGTCGATAGGTGTGCCTATCTGCTGAATTTCTCCTGCACGCATTACAATTACCGTATCGCTCATTGTAAGTGCTTCTTCCTGATCGTGAGTTACATAGATAAAAGTTATCTTTGTTTCACGCTGAATCTTTTTAAGTTCGATCTGCATCTCTTTGCGAAGTTTAAGGTCAAGCGCACCCAAAGGCTCATCCAAAAGAAGTACCTGAGGCTTATTGATAAGAGCTCTTGCAA
>CAZEKU010000206.1:0-1561 GCA_964512935.1 uncultured Oscillospiraceae bacterium
AAACACGGAAAACTCGATAAACTCGATGAATCCGAGGAAATAAATGCCTGCACCGTTAAAATTGAGGTTGAAGCTGACGGTAAAAAGGAGCCTTGGCTTCTTCTCTTTAAAAATGAAACTCATAATCACCCCACCGAAATTGAGCCTTTCGGCGGTGCTGCAACCTGCGTAGGCGGTGCAATTCGAGATCCTCTCTCCGGTCGTTCCTATGTCTATGCTGCAATGCGTCTTACCGGTGCGGCAGTTCCGCTTAAACCCGTACGCGAAACTATTAAAGGAAAACTTCCTCAAAGAAAAATTGTCACAACTGCTGCGGCAGGCTATGCCTCCTACGGAAATCAAATCGGCCTTGCCACCGGAATTGTCGATGAAATTTATCATGAGGGCTACGCTGCAAAGCGTATGGAAATCGGTGCGGTTATTGCAGCAGCACCTGCTGAAAACGTTCGTCGTGAAAGACCCGCTCCCGGAGATATCGTAATTCTTCTCGGCGGTGCAACAGGTCGTGACGGCTGCGGCGGTGCAACAGGATCTTCAAAATCCCATACCTCAAAATCTCTTGAAAGCTGCGGCGCAGAGGTTCAAAAGGGTAATGCTCCCGAAGAACGCAAGCTTCAACGCCTTTTCAGAAATCACGATGCCTGTCGCATGATAAAACGCTGCAACGACTTCGGTGCAGGAGGCGTTTCCGTTGCAATCGGTGAGCTTGCAGACGGTCTTTCAATCGACCTTAATGCAGTTCCTAAAAAATATGACGGTCTTGACGGAACTGAGCTTGCAATTTCCGAATCTCAGGAGCGTATGGCAGTTGTTATCGAAAGTGAAAATCTCGATAAATTCCTTGCTCTTGCAGAAAAAGAAAATCTTTCCGCAACAAAGGTTGCTGTTGTTACCGAAGAACCCCGACTTGTTATGAATTGGAACGGCAAAACAATTGTCGATGTAAGCCGTGCTTTCCTTGATTCAAACGGTGCAGAAAAACATATTGATGTTGAAACAGCAAAACCTAACTATGAACCTAAAAACGTAAGCGGCAGCTTTACCGAAAATTATAAAGCCCTTGCAGATGACCTTAATGTTTGCTCTAAACGAGGACTTTCCGAGAGATTTGACTCTACAATCGGTGCAGGAACTGTTCTTATGCCCTTCGGCGGAAAAAATCAGCTCACACCCATTCAGGCAATGGTACATAAAATCTCCATGGAAAAGAAACATACCGACAGCTGCTCTTATATGTCCTGGGGCTATAACCCCTTTATTACAGAGCAAAGCCCCTATCACGGAGCATATCTTGCTGTGGTGGAATCCGTTTCAAAGCTTGTGGCAACGGGTGCCTCTTTCGAGGATGTTTATCTCACTTTCCAGGAATATTTTGAAAAACTCGGAAAAGATTCAAAACGCTGGGGCAAACCCCTTTCCGCACTTCTCGGTGCGTTTGAGGCACAGAAAGATCTCGGAATAGGCGCAATCGGAGGTAAGGACTCCATGAGCGGAACATTTGAAAATATCCATGTTCCTCCTACGCTTGTTTCCTTTGCTGTTACCACCGGAAAAGCTTCGG
>CAZEKU010000207.1:0-1559 GCA_964512935.1 uncultured Oscillospiraceae bacterium
AGCGATGATGTCTTCGCTTGAAATGATGAATATCAAGATTGAGAAAGATATAAAAAATAGAGTGAACCGCAGAATGAACTGTGATAATGCTAATATGGATAAAACTCTAAACGCTTCACTTCAGCAGGTTGAGGATATTAAATATATCTTTAATAATAAGGACGAAAGCTTTTTATCCGAGGAGCTTTTGCAGGTAGCAAAACTTCGTCTTGATAATCCTGAAATGTCATTAAGAGAGCTTTGCGAATCTGTGGAACCGCCACTTTCACGTTCAGGTGTTAATCATAGGCTGAAAAAAATAAGTGAGATTGCAAATAAGTTAAGGAACGGACTAATTGAATAAAATGGATCAAATTTATACTAAAAAAGAAATAATCAAGCAGATGTTTAAAATAGGAATACCGGTTGCTGCACAGAACTTTGTAAGTGTTCTCGTAAATATGCTTGATACCATAATGATAGGCTCTGTAGGAGAAGCTCAGCTTGGAGCAATCAATCAGGTCAACTCCCTGTATGTTTTCTTCAATATGTTTGTTTGGGGAATAAGTATGGGAACGGTTGTTATAACTGCAAGATATTGGGGACAGAAAAAGGTCGACCCTATAAGAGATATGATAGGTCTTGCAATGAGAATAAATATTATTGCAGCACTTTTGCTTTCTGTGGTTGCACTTACTGTGCCTGAAACAGTTATGCGACTTTTTGCAAAGGACCCGGAGGTAATAGCATATGGTGTTGAATATCTTGGAATAATGGGATGGTTTTATGTATTTTCAGCTATTTCGACAACATTCCTTTCAAATCTCCGTGCAATAGGCGATGTTAAAATATCGGTAGCGGTATATACATGTTCATGTTTGACAAATCTCGTGCTCAACTGGGTGCTTATATATGGAAACCTCGGTGCTCCACGACTTGAAGTAGCAGGAGCAGCTATTGCAACTGCTTTGAGTAAAACAGTTGAAGTAATCCTTGTTTTGATTTATATGTATAAATTTGAAAGAAAAATCCATTATGGTTTACACTGTATATTCAAAAAAACAGGACAATATATTCCGTCGTTTATAAAATTCGGTATTCCGGTATTTTTCAGCGAGTTTATTTGGGGATTCGGGATGGCAATACAATCTGCAACATTAGGACAATACAGTAAGGAATTCCTTGCTGCATACAGTCTTACAATGGTTGTGTTAGACCTTTCAACTGTTGCAATGTGCGGATTTGCAAATGCTTCGCTTATTCTTATGGGAAATATGATTGGAGCGGGAAAAGATGCTGAAGCCAAAAAATGGAGTAGATTTTTCCTTTTAGGAGGAGTTGGCGTAGGTATTTTTATGGCTGCAATAGTAATGATAATACGCCCATTTGCACCGAATTTTATAGTTTGTACAGAGGAGACCGCAAACTATATAAAAAGCATGCTTATTATTTGCGCATATGTTGATGTGTGCTACGGAATAAGCTGGAACCTCGGTTCGGGAGTTTTGCGTGCAGGCGGAAATACAAGTTTTATGGCGAAGGTCGATGTGGGAATGACCATTGTTATGAAAGGCATTATA
>CAZEKU010000208.1:0-1520 GCA_964512935.1 uncultured Oscillospiraceae bacterium
CTTTTGCTGTATCAGGGTTTATAAGTTGACAATATCTTCTTTATATGCTAAATTATAACCAAAGAAATATATAAATTGTTGAAAAAATATATGAACTTTAGCACAGGAGGGGTGAGTCCCGTTGACAATTTAAAATATTCCGAAAATAGTTTAAAATTTAAGTTGCGTTATGATACAAAGGAGGCTTTTTAGCTATGAAAAAAATATTGATTATAATTTTAACCGTTTTTCTGTTAGCCTTCTGTGCATGTAGCGTAAATAATGAAGAAATGCCGAGCAATATTGATTCGATAGGAGATAAGGAAAATATCACTTATCCTTTTTCGGATATGAATTTGCATATTTTAAATTTGGAAGAAAACGAAGATATCAAAAAAATTGTGATTTTATCAGATTGCCATATTTTGCTCACTTCTTCGGGAAATTTGTATTCTTGGGGATACAGTACGGATGGAGCTTTAGGGCTTGGATTAGTGGAAGAAACTTTCGTTGAAATTCCTCAAAAAATAGATATTGCCGAACCTATATCCGACATATTCGGTTCTACAAACGGAAATGTGATAATTGCAATTACCGAAAAAGGGGAAATCTATGGTTGGGGATCAAATTTGTATTCTATTTTCCCTAATTCGGATAAAATTATAGCAATTCCGCAAAAAATAGATACGGGATTTGAAGTGATTGCAGTGGATGTCGCATTTAATTCTTTTACATTGATGGACAGTAATAACAGGATAATTTCAATTGGAACAATTGATGCAGGGCATATATATTTTCCGGAAATGCGAGAAGATTTAAATAACAGCTTCACAGAGGTGATTTTTTCGGAAGATATCGAAATATCACAATTTGCAAATGTTGAAACATATCAGGTATTTTTGTCAACGGACGGAAAAATATATGTAAAAGGAAGTCTTTGTGCCGAAAATGATTCTTTTGCTTTTGATGAAATAACGGAAATAGTGTTTCCTCAAAAAATTGTAAAATTTATTGCTCTGTTCGATTCAATTGTTGCACTCGGAGAGGACGGAAAACTGTATTTATACGGTTTTGATACTTACGGAATTGCTTGCGAAAACGAAACTGATGACAGGAATTTTTCATCTCCGACATTGATAGACAAAAACATCGGTTCAATTTCCGAAATATGGTCATCAAGAACAGCGCTTATAGTAAAAAATACCGACGATGAATTTTATATTTGGGGTTATAATACAGGCAATCTTTGCTCGGATGAAAATGTAAATCAAATGATTTATGTTCCTCAAAGATTGAACATTCCAAAAGATACCGACGATGTGTTTTTGGGTGCATTTTCCTGCATAATCAAGACAAACAGCGATGAATTATATGCATGGGGTTCAAATTATAAACATACATTGCTTGAACCTACCTATGAAACCGCATTTTCTCCCGTAAGAATATATTGATTTGAATATGTTTTAGGAGGTCTATATGAAAAGAATTGCTGTAATTTTAGTAATCTTGCTGCTTTTGTGCTCATGCTCAAAAACTACTCC